>DVEE01000444.1 GCA_015295885.1 Leptolyngbyaceae cyanobacterium M65_K2018_010 | reverse complement strand
TAGGGCTGTGGTAGGTGATGCGATCGCCGGCCCCTGCACCAGGGCGCTCAACGCAGCCATGCCCTGGCCGCCTGCGGTGGCAACCCCCGCCCCAAACAGGATGAGCGCCATCGACTTAGCCATCGACCCCATGGGTCGGGACCTGCGCTCTGACCGGTCTGTTGTCATAATCGTTTCCTCAAACCTTACCTAGGATTGTTTTTACCGTAATCCTATGATATGGCGGCCCCATGGCGGCGGCATGGCGATGCTATGACAGTTTGTCGAAACTGCCACAGGGGCAGAGGTCGGCGGCGGCCTGTCCCGCTGTTACACTAGGTAAATACATTCTTAACTCCCTGGAGTTCCCCTAGTCTGTAAGGATTAATTGGCATGACGGTTGCAACCTCACCGACTTCGCTATTGAAAACCCACGACCTGCTGCACCGAGACTATTCGGCCACCCGCGATCGCTTCGATCTATCCTGGGAACCGACCCTGGCGGCCCTCCTGGGTTTGGGTCGAGCCGCCGGGGCTGATTTCATCGAATTTTTCCTGGAACGGAGCAACTACGTGGGCTGCCAGGCGGAAGATGATGCCATTACCAGCATTGCGCCCCGCCTGATCACCGGGGCTGGGGTACGGGTCTTTCGCGGTAAAGCTGATTGCTACGTCAGCACCAACGACCTCTCCTTTAGGGGATTGCAATCGGCCCTGGATAAAGCCCTGTCGATTATGGGTCTTACCCTACCGGGCCCCACGGCCCATAGCCCTGAAATCAACCTCGAACTGCTGCGTGACTATGCCAGTGCTCGTTCTAAGGATTATTGGTTAGACCAGTGCAGTTCCATGCAGGAAATGGGGGATGTGCTGCTGGCCGCCAATGCGGCCCTGGCCCAGCAGGCCAGCGTGGTCAAGCTGGTCAACGAGATCCTGCTGGAGCGACTGGCAGGAAGTGCTCGTGGCCGCTAGTGACGGAACCTTTGCCCGCGATATTCGCCTCACCCAATCCGTGGGCTACAACCTACTCTGCGCCGATGGCCAGCACCGCTCCTCGATCAGTCAACGGCTAGGGGACACCAGCAATCCCAGCTTTCTGAGAAACTGGGACTATACCAGCACGGCCCAAACCGTGGCAGAATCCGCTGGTAAGATGCTCTACGCCGACTATGTGGAGTCGGGCACCTATCCCGTGATTATGGCCAACGAGTTTGGCGGGGTCATTTTCCATGAGGCCTGTGGCCACCTGTTGGAAACTACGCAAATTGAGCGGGGCACCACCCCCTTTATCGACAAAAAGGGCGAGAAAATTGCCCACGAAAACCTTACCGCCTGGGATGAAGGGCTTTCCCCCGATGCCTTTGGCACCATCGACATGGATGACGAAGGCATGCCCGCCCAGCGCACCCTGTTGATTGAACAGGGGGTACTACGCAACTTCCTCTCCGATCGGGCCGGCTCCCTGCGGACTGGCCATCCCCGTACCGGCAGTGGCCGCCGTCAAGGCTACACCTATGCCGCTGCTTCCCGTATGCGCAACACCTACATTGCCCCCGGTGACTACTCCCTCAATGACCTGTTTGCCTCGGTGGATAAGGGCATCTACTGCAAGAAAATGGGCGGCGGCAGTGTCGGTGCCACGGGCCAGTTTAACTTTGCCGTCGATGAAGCCTACCTGATTGAAAACGGCCAGATCACTCAGCCCCTCAAGGGCGCCACCCTGATCGGCGAAGCCACCGAGATTATGGACAAAATTTCCATGTGCTCCAACGACCTGGGGCTAGCGGCTGGCTTCTGCGGATCGATTAGTGGCAGTGTCTACGTCACCGTTGGTCAACCCCACCTAAAGGTGGATTCCATTACCGTAGGTGGCCGTTAGGGCCACGGTAAGCGGATAAAGGCTCCAGTACCCTCTCACCGGCCTAGGCCTTTGCCAGACCTGCCCGGCCTGGGAAGGCCCAAGCTCGTTGCGGCTTGGGCGGCCCTCCCCAATCTATCCTGACCCCCCTTGAGACCATCACTACCTATGCCGACGATTCAAGATATTGCCAGCTACGCCGAGACCAGTGCCAAGCAACTGGGCATTACCAAGTACGATGTCTACGGATCTACCGTGGATGAAACCAGTGTTCAGGTAGACCGGGGCGAACCGAAGCAGGTGAAAGCCTCTAGCCGTTCTAGCGTAATCGTGCGGGTGTGGAACCAGCAGGGCAAGGTGGGGGTAACCTCCACCAGCGATGTGGACCCCACGGGCATGACTCTGGCCCTGGCCAGCGCCCGCGATGCCAGTTACTTTGGCGTAGAGGATCACATCCCTGACTTTAGCCCGGAAGCGACCGCCCCCACCGCTGAGGTCAACCTGGAGCCGGTGCCACCGGTGCCGGTGGGGGATCTGATCCACACCCTGGTTGATTTGGAAAAGCAATTGCTAGGGGCCCATCCCGCGATCGCCAGTGTGCCCTACAATGGCTTAGCCCAGCGCAGCCTGAATCGCTTCTACCTAAATAGCGACGGCGCCCTGCGCCAGGAAGCCCGGTCCTACGCTTCGGTGTACCTCTACAGCAAAACCGAACAGGAGGGCCGTAAGCCTCGCTCAGCGGGAGCCATGCGGGTTAATCGGGGTCTGCCCGAGCTGGATCTCGAAGGTTGCCTCAGGGAAGCAGCGGAAAAAACCATCAGCCACCTCAACTACGACAAAATTGCCTCCGGTAAGTACCGGGTCGTTTTTTCAGCAGAGGCCTTTCTCAGTCTGCTGGGGGCCTTCTCGAATCTCTATAACGCCCAGAGCGTTCTCGATAATCGCAGCCTGTCAACCCCCGATTCCCTGGGAACAACGGTGGCATCATCGCTGTTAACCGTCTACGATGATGCCCTCCACCCGGAAAATATTAGTGCTGAAACCTTTGATGGGGAGGGCACTCCAACCCGCCGCGTGGCCATCCTGGAAAAGGGGGTGCTGACCCACTTCCTCCACAGCGCAGGCACCGCTAAACGCCTAGGAGCCACCCCCACCGGTCATGCCAGCATTGGCGCTAAGGTTTCGGTCAGCCCTAGCTTTTACCACGTACTGCCCGGGCCAACGGGCCAACGGGAGTTTAGCCTGGACTACGCCGATCAGGTGGTGTTTGTAGATGAACTGCAGGCCCTCCATGCCGGTGTCAATGCTCTGCAGGGGTCCTTCTCGTTACCTTTTGATGGCTGGCTGGTGCATCAAGGGGAACGGGTAAGCATTGAGTCGGCGACGGTAGCGGGGGATTTTCGGGATTTGCTGAAGGCGATTGTGCATGTGGAACCCGAGGTGGAGATTACCCCAGGGGGACTATGTCCACGGATTTGGGTGGAGTCTTTGTCGATTACTGGCGAGGCCTAGGGCTTGCAACCGGCTGTGAGCGGCCGAGTTGATCCAGCCGCCGAGATTCTGGATTAACGCTGCTCAATCACCCGACCAGGGCTCACAAAGGAAATTCCCTGCTGGGAAGCGGTACTGATCATGATGGCTTCTACGATGGGCTCACTGACTGCCACCGCGGCCCCCCAGGTGACTAGAAAGTTAGCGCCAGTGCCCCCCAGGGTATCCGTTTGATGCACCACTACCGCCGTAGAGGTCAATGGGGCCAGTTGAATCGGGTCTGTCAGGTAGGTCTTGACCCGCTTACCGGCAGAGTCGTAGTAATCCACCGCTGTAATCACAATAGGGTTTTGGCGGTCGGTGTTGCGCAGGCTCAGGGTAGCCGCCAGTTGAAAGGTACGGTTAGGGCCCAGGTCATAGATTTCTGAATAGATGGGCACATAAATCACCTGACCCGTGACCAGGGTGGGCCGCTGCGCCGCCGCCAGGGTAGTGACTCCAGGGTTCGTTTCTAGGCCTAGGTCAGCCCCCGTTACTGTGGATCCTGGAAAGGAGGAGCCACAGCCGGTATTCAGGGCTAGCAAGACCAGGCCCGCGATCGCTGGAATTCCCCGCACCATTGGCTATCCTCTCCTTTACCCAACCCCCCAACCCCCATCCGAGCCTACCATGAATTCTTAGGGTCTAGGGCGGCCCTATCCAGGGCTGGAAGACAACTTTGGCTTTCAAAATTGACCCTGTTTCGACCCTTTCAACCTGGCCAATACCCAAGAATTCTCCCGTGGCGGCAGCTAGTAGCCGATGGGGTTGGTGGGGTGGCAGGGGCTGGGGTGGGGCTATTTTCTGCCCCTGTTGCCAGCGGCGGGCCAGGTCGGGTTCCAGGGCTAGGCTAGGTAGGTGGCCCAGAACCGTTTCTGGCTCGGCTAGGACCAGCTTGTGGTTGGCAACCTGGTGCTGGATGGCCTCGAGGGTAAGACTCTGGGCTAACTCAAAGCCACCGCTGCGGAGGCGCTGGAGGCGAGCTAGGGTAGCCCCCGTCCCGAGCCGCTGGCCCAGATCCCGGGCGAGGGAGCGGATGTAGGTGCCGGGACCGCAATCTACCAGTAGGGTGAGTTCCGGATAGTCGCCCGGTTGCCAGGCTTCCACCCGTAGATGGTAAAGGGTAACGGTGCGGCTCGGCGGCATCACGGTGTGGCCCCGCCGGGCTAGGGCATAGAGCCGTTGCCCCTGCACCTGCACGGCGCTAAAGGCGGGGGGCACCTGGGCGATCGCGCCCAGGAATTCCGGTAAGAGGGCTTCGATATGTTCTAGATGGAGTTCCCTGGCTGAGGATTGGGTCAGTACCTCACCCTCCAGGTCGTCGGTGCTGGTGGTAAGACCAAAACGAATCACGGCCCGGTAGGTTTTATCCGTAGCCAGGTAGGGTAGCAACCGCGTGGCCCGCCCCACGGCGATGGGCAATACCCCGGTTGCCATTGGATCGAGGGTGCCGCCGTGACCAATCTTGCGGGTGCCCAGCCAGCGCCGCAGCATGGCTACGCAATCGTGGGAGGTGATGGCACCTGGCTTATGGAGATTCAAAAATCCTTGCACGGATCACCGCCTGCATCGCCCTACCGATGGTAACGCGAATGGGGCCGTCCCTAGGCCGAGGCCTCGTCTTCCGAAGGAGCGTCGGGCCGTTCCTCAAAGGCGGTGCAGTAGCCCTCTGGGCTGACCCGCATACCGTAGAGCGGTGAACCCGGATGGCGACACCGTCCCTCCCGCAGGTGGCGACAATGGTGGCAATTGGCCTGGGCCCCTAGCCGCTCTTCAGTATCCACAGCCCGCAGCAACTCCCGTTGGCTGAGTCCCTTGATCAGCAGGTCTTCACCCTGCCAACGGGCCTGAATCAGCCCCGTATCGATCAGGCGGCGCCAGCGGGGGTCGGCGGTTAGGGTTTCCGGCAGTAACAGCAGCACACTGTCATCAACCTGGGTGATTTCTCCCTCAAACACTGGGTCGGGGGCCGCGGGCTGCAAAAAGCGATCGCCGATGGGAAAGTCCACCCGCTTCCCGGCGGAGGGCAGATGCAATTGGTAGCGAGTTTGCAGTTCCTCCAGCCCGGCCAGGTCAGCGAGTTGAGTCGGTTGACCATGGATAAAAACCACATGCTGGGGGCGCAGGTTGTGAATCAACTGAGTGGTGCCCACCCGATCGCTATGGATTGTCAGCAGGTAGGTCTCCAGTTGCAGTTGCCCCGATTCCAGGGCTGGGGCCAGGGCCTGCAGCCAGTTCAGGGTTAAGCTGCCTTCTGCTTCTGGGGCGCTGAGCGCTGTCACCGCCAGATCCGAGGCAAAGGATTCTGGCAACAGCACCGTCCAAGGGTGCTGAGAGGCGAGGCAATAGCGGCTCAGATCGGCTTCGCGGTGGCCGATTAAAATGCAAGGCTCAGGCCTATCGAAGGGATCCTCGGTGGGTAGGCGACGGATGCGAGGGAAAATACGCTCATCCCAAAACAGCGGCTGGTGCCGGGCAAAGTTTTGCACACTGCTGGGCAGGTGGGGCAAGAGGTCTAGGTACAGGTCGCAGCCCAGGGCTACGGTGGGGTCGACCCAAACGGTGATGTCTTTGCCAGTGAATTGGTGATGGCTGCGCAGCAGCATAATTAACTCCTGCCCCAGGCCCAGGGTGGGCACTGGCAGCAGCACCGATCGC
The DNA here is from genome assembly GCA_015295885.1 of Leptolyngbyaceae cyanobacterium M65_K2018_010. Lineage (GTDB taxonomy): Bacteria > Cyanobacteriota > Cyanobacteriia > Phormidesmidales > Phormidesmidaceae > Nodosilinea. The sequence goes on along the minus strand of DVEE01000444.1, from coordinate 3,054 downwards.
CCTTCCTGAATCAGGCTGTTAATAGTGGCGGCCAACTGATTTTCCTGTTGGCGCCGGTGGGGATGCCGGGTAGTTCCCTCACTCCCTTCAATAATCAAGACATCGGGTTTCAGGCCCCGCAGGGATTCCAGCGGTAGCCCATCGACCAGCCGAGAGTTGGAGATGAAAAAATCCCCGGAATAAAACAGAGAATAGGGGCGCTGGGGGGCGGCATAGGTCAGGAGGGCACCCGCCGCCCCCGGCAGATGGCCCGCTGGCCAGAGCTGAATGGTTAAATCATCGGTGAGCTGAATGGGGGTATGCCAGGGTAGGGCCTGACATAGATGGTGGGAAATCGGCTCGTTTCGGTCTATCCAGTTAAGGGGCAGGAGCTGAGCCGTGGCCTCGCTAGCAAAGATGGGCACCTGGGGGAAGCGGCGATGGAAATCCAGAATGCCCCGGGCGTGGTCACCGTGGGCGTGACTACAAAACAGAAAATCAGCGGTCTCGATTCGATCTCTAGCGGCTTCCAGGGGGGCCAGGTGGGCGAGGCCACAGTCGAGCAAAATCCGCCTCGACCCCAGCTCTATCTCAAGGCACACCCCTTCCTGACCGTGACCGACGGCAAAGGGATAGCAGGCCAGCTCACTCACAGAACGTCACCCAATTCACCCACGCCAGGGGAGGGGGTAAGGTCTAGTGGGCAGAGCCGTTGCCGTGGTAGTTATCGGTGTCATAGAACCCGTTGCGGGTACCAAAGAAAAGGGTGGCTACCACAAATAAACCTGTCAGACCGGCCAAGATGAGTTTAATATCCATAGCTGAAAAGGGTGATGTATTAGGGCCCACTGCCCCAGTAGAGAATTTAAATCGCCGCCGGGTGGGGCCAGTTGCTGCCAGTTCAGAATTCCACAGGTTGGTGGGGCAGCCAGGCTCAACGCAACGGATTGTGAGCTATCTTAGCAAGTCTGCCCCAGGGTCTTATGTAAAGGTTTTTGACAGGGGGCTAAGATTAACTCTAAACAGCTGGTTTTTCTGGCGTTAACCGTGCAGTTCTGCGATAGCTTCCATGCAACGAACCCGACTTAGCCTGCTAGTGGATGATTTAGGCGACCAGTTGCGGCTCTGGTTGGTTAACCCCTGGCGGCGCATTTCTCTGGTGGTGATAAGTCTGCTCCTAGGCTACTTTTTTGCCGTTTCCATCGCCGCGATCGCGGGCCAAGCGGCCGCCCAGGATGTCACCATCGGTTTGTTTTTAGTGCTGGCAGCCGAGGGGGTCAATTGGCTGGTCTACAGTCGTCCCTGGCGTGATCCGGACTTACTGCGCAAGGTGCCCAAGCCCATTTGGATTGACTGCCTCAATGCCTTTAAACTCGGGGCCATCTATGCCCTGGCCGTGGAAGCCTTTAAGCTGGGCAGTTAAATGGGCCGCAGGGCCAGGGTTAGGACGGTGACATCGCCGCCGCCACCTTCCCTTTAATCAGCGCCACCACCTCACCGATGGCCACTTCCTCCGCGGCTCCGGTGGCCCGCTCTACCACCTCCACCCGGCCCTCGGCCAGGGCCCGGCCGGTCACAATTCGGTAGGGAATGCCAATCAGTTCCGAGTCTTTGAATTTCACCCCGGCGCGCTCCTCCCGGTCATCCAGGAGGGTTTCAATCCCAGCGGCATTCAGGTCGGTGTAGAGTTGGGTGGCGGTGCTGACCTGTAGCTCGTCGGTGATATTGGGAATCACCACGATCGCCTGGTAGGGGGCGATGGCCACGGGCCAGATGATGCCGTTGCGATCGTAGGATTGCTCCACGGCGGCCTGGGCCAGACGAGACACCCCGACCCCGTAGCACCCCATCACCAGGGGCAGTTCTTCCCCGGACTCACTGGTGTAGGTGGCGCCCATGGCACTGGAGTATTTGGTGCCCAACTGGAAGATATGACCAATTTCGATCCCTCGGGCGGTTTGCAAGCACTGGCTGGGGTCGTGGAGGGCGCGATCGCCCGCCAGCGCCCTACGTACATCGACGACCATCGGCGGCAGGGCGAATTGCTCACCCCAGTTAGCCCCGACGACGTGGTAACCCGGCTGATTGGAACCGGTGACAAAATCCTTCAAATCCACGGCGGTTTGATCCACCAGGCGCAAAAACTTGGGGGCCAGGTCCTTGAGTCCCGCCTGGATGTACTCATCCCCCAGGTCTGGAGCCATGTAGCCCAGGGGCAGGGGTTGAGTCGCCCACTGCCCTTGGGATTCCTGATCGGGCACGGTCAGGGCCAGCACCGTAGTGCCCCCGTAGTTAGGAGCCAGCCGGGTCAACTCGTTGGTGAGTTTCACCTCGTTGACCTCCTGATCGCCGCGAATGCTGACCAGCACCAGCACCCCTTTACCACTATCGAAAACGGCCTGGTACAGTACGTTTTTAACAATCTGGGTGGGCGAACACTGGAGAAACTGAGCCAAGGAATCAATGGTGGGCGTATTGGGTGTTTCTAGCTTTGCGAATTTCGTGAAGCTAGATGGGACTGCATCGGCGGGCCGGGATACGGCCTTCTCCACGTTGGCGGCATACTGGCCATCCTCGGTGTAGAGCACTTCGTCTTCGCCGGCATCCGCCAGTACCATAAATTCCTTCGAGCCCGAACCCCCGATCGCGCCAGAATCCGCATCCACAGCCCTAAACTCCAAACCACAGCGGCGCAGGATATTGCTGTAGGCGGTGTACATATCCTGGTAGGTCTGCTTCAGGCTGGCTTCGTCTGCGTGGAAAGAGTAGCCATCCTTCATAATGAACTCGCGTCCGCGCATGAGCCCAAAGCGGGGGCGAATTTCATCGCGAAACTTGGTTTGAATCTGGTAGAGGTGCAGGGGCAACTGCCGGTAGGAGCGAATCATGTCCCGGGCGATGGTGGTGATCACCTCTTCGTGGGTAGGCCCTAGCCCCATCTCCTGTTGCCGCCGATCCATCAGGGAGAACATAATGCCCTCGGCCTTGGTGTAGGTTTCCCAGCGGCCGGATTCTCGCCATAGCTCGGCGGGCTGCAGTTGGGGCAACAGGCACTCCTGGGCCCCCGTAGCGTTC
>DVEE01000563.1 GCA_015295885.1 Leptolyngbyaceae cyanobacterium M65_K2018_010 | reverse complement strand
CAGGACTGCCATGGGCCGCTATCTCGGCTGAACTATCTAGAAAAGTTCTAGGGCGGTATGCCGATTGTTTCACCCACGTTCCCAGCTTTGCAACTAATCCCAGACCAGATCCTGAATGCCGGACAACCTGGAGAATTGACATAACCCAGATATAGCGATCCGACCAGGATTGTGAAAAGGTTTCCGTAGGAAACCTTTTCACAAAACCTATGTCACCCCCATGACATTCATGAACAATGATTCATGAATCATTTAGGAATGCTACCCATGACGGCGGGGGTGAGATGGCCCAATGGATCTGGGTGAGCTAGGTCGACCTTGAGCCCTGGTGCGCTTGGGTTTGGTTGCCGTCTGAGCACGCTCGGCTTGGATGCGTTCTAACAGCACTGAGGCCGGTTCGTCCTTGGGGTCTTGGGGCACCAGTTCGCCCCGAAAGGGCTGCACCCCAAGTTCCCAGTTGGGTAATGATTTTTGCATTTCGCTTGCCCGATCCTCCCCCTGTGGGTGGGTTCACAATCAAATCTACTGTTGCAGTCCGTTCAAATCTGAGATCACGATTTGCAGCCGCTAGAGCAGCAAACTGCCCTGGAGTCAACTTTCATGCTAGGTCACGAGGAATCTGGAGCAAAAGCGGTTGGGGTTGAGGAGGAGCTTGTGCCATCAGAATTTACCTGACGCAGCTACATACCCTAACCAGCTAGGTAGAACCGTTCAGCCCACCAGACTCCCAGACTAGACGGGATGTCCTGCTCCTCCTTCCCCTCTCCAGCCTGGCCTGGTTCCGCCTCTGGCTCTAGCAGAGATTAATGACCAAGCTACTCGATGTAGGTTTGCAAAAGCCGGATTAGGGCCGCAACCGAGGCCAGGGAGGCGGTTTCATTGGGGGTGTGATATTCCGTCGTGGGCACTTGCAGGGTGGTGCCGCTGATGGCTCCATCGGTAGCGGCAATCAAACGCCCCATCTCAGTGCGGCCCAGGGAATAGGGTTTAGGGCGGGTCCGGTTTTGGGCCTCAATGTAGTCGTCTTTATAGCTGTAGGGGATCCCAAGCTCGGTGCAGCGATCGGCCAGTTCCTGGGTGATGCCTTCCGCAAAGTGAGCGCTGGCATCCTTACGGCGCAGGGTGACTAACTGCTGGTCGGCTGCTTCGCGATTGTGGTAAGGGCTGGTATCCAAGGCCACCAAACGCTGGGTCGTTAAGCGCTGACGCTGAAACCAGGAAAGGGCATAGCGCCAACTGCGGCCCGACTCCTCCTGGGCTGTAAACAGGGCGGTGCCGGCAAAGCCGCAGCGAAATAGATAAATAATGATGGCAGCACTCAGCACGTTATCCAGTTGGGCCGAGATATAACCATCCTTAAATTGCAGTCGGTCTAGGAAGGCGATCGGGGTGCCAGGTTGCAGGTGTTCCAGGCCATCGACCTCGAAGATCAAGTTTCTACGTTCTGGGCAAATGTAGGAGCGGGTAATCAACCCCTGACCAATGTAGGTGCCGGTGTAGGGCAGGTGAGCCTGGACCCGCTGACCCTGGAAGCGATTTTCAATGGTATTGAGCATTTGCTCCGAGACAGAATCGCCGGTGAGTTCGCTCTGGTTGCCCGCAATAAAGGCGGCGTACTGAAACTCGTTGGGGCCGGTGCAAAGCAGGCCGTGGCGATCGATGTGGGCCGACAGCATCAAATCCTGGGGCCGGTTGCCCTGGGCAACTAGGACGCCGTGATAGTAGGTAACCTGCGCTCCCACCTCTTCCAACTCGCGCCGTAGCACTCGAAAGAAAGAGTCTTCGCTACCCACCACCGAGGGTTCTCGAATCAGGAGTTGCAGAATTTCCAAAAACTCGCCCAGGTTAGCCACTCCTTCAGTAGCACGTTCATTTTGGGCAACCAGTTGCTCGACAACCAGAGATAGAGGGCTCATGGGGAAATCTTAATTTTGCGTAGCTTAAGACGATACCGCTTCCTCGAATCGCATTTGGTTGAGTTCACTACAATTTTCGGCAACCCCAAAATCCTGCAAACCCCACTGGAGAACCGGAGTATACTAAGGGCATCGCCCTTTAACCTTGCCCTAACCGTGGATTTGTCTTGCAAAAGTCAATATGCCCTGCTGGCGTTAGTCGAACTCAGTGCCAGTTATGCTAACGGCGAACCCTTACAAATTCGTCAAATTTCCTCCCAGCAAAACATTCCTGACCGATACTTAGAGCAGTTGTTGGCCACCCTGCGCCGAGCCGGCCTGGTCAAAAGCCAGCGGGGAGCCCGGGGAGGGTACCTGTTAGCCCGCGAACCCTGGCTGATCAGCCTCTACGACGTGGTGAGTTGTATCGAGGGATTTGAGAGCCAATCCGACCCAGCCCACGCCCCTGAAACGCCAGAGGCTTTAGTCATCCAAGACCTGTGGGGAGAGGTGCGCCAGGCGGCAGAGGAAGTTCTACAGAAACATACGTTGCAGGATCTGCTAGATCAACGCAATGCCAAACAGCAAATCGACATCATGTACTACATCTAAGCTATACCCATGCGCATTGCAGACAATATCACCCAATTGATCGGTCACACCCCGCTGGTTAAGCTCAATCGTATCCCCCAGGTAGATGGTTGTGTTGCCCAGTTGGTGATCAAGCTGGAAGGCATGAACCCTTCTGCTTCGGTCAAGGATCGCATTGGTATCAACATGATTGAGGCGGCAGAGGCGGAAGGGTTGATTACCCCTGGCAAAACTACCCTGGTGGAACCGACCTCCGGCAATACGGGGATTGCCCTAGCCATGGCCGCGGCGGCTAAGGGCTATCGCCTGATTTTGACCATGCCCGAAACCATGAGTTCAGAACGGCGGGCCATGCTGCGTGCCTACGGGGCAGAATTGGAGATGACTCCGGGGATAGCGGGCATGTCCGGCTGTATTCAGCGAGCCCAGGAAATCCTCGACGCTCTACCCGACACCTACATGCTGCAGCAGTTTCGCAACCCGGCTAACCCAGATATCCATCGTCGCACCACCGCCGAAGAAATTTGGGCCGATACCGATGGCCAGGTAGATATGGTGGTCGCGGGGGTCGGCACCGGTGGCACCATTACTGGCGTAGCCGATGTCCTCAAACACCGTAAACCTGAGTTCAAGGCGATCGCCGTTGAACCGGTGAATAGCCCAGTCTTATCGGGGGGACGACCCGGTTCCCACAAAATTCAAGGCATTGGAGCCGGGTTCATTCCCGAAGTCTTAAAGGTGGAGTTAATTGATGAGATCGTCCAGGTGGCCGATGAGGACGCCATTGCCTACGGTCGTCGCCTGGCCCGGGAAGAGGGCCTGCTCTCCGGGATATCGACAGGGGCGGCGGTCAAGGCCGCCGTCGAGGTGGGTCGCCGGTCTGAAAATGATGGCAAGTTGATCGTAGTCATTCAACCGAGCTTTGGGGAGCGGTACCTCAGCACCCCCCTGTTCCAGGATCCAGAATTGATGGCACCGCTGGCCCTAAGTTAGGGATCAGCGGGTCGCTGCCCTGGCCAGCTTCCTGGGGCTGCATTTTTTTCATCCCCAGCTTGGTAGACTGGTGAAACTGCAAACCGGCGGCAAGCTTAGATGCGAAGAATTTTGGCCCAGCCTAGCCGGTTATGTCCCTGATCTACGCTTTTGTCCTGATATGGCGACTTTTTTGCTGGAAGTTGGCACCGAGGAATTGCCGGCCAGTTTTGTCAGCGATGCCCTCCGCCAGTGGCAGGGTCGAGTTGGGGCTGACCTCCAAGAGCAAGCCCTGGAGCCCGCCGCCAGCCGGTTCTATGGTACGCCCCGACGGTTGGCTATGGTATTGGAGGGATTGCCCGATCGCCAACCGGATCGCACGGAAGAGGTGAAAGGGCCACCAGCCCAGGCCGCCTTTAGGGATGGCCAACCCACCCAGGCCGCCGAAGGCTTTGCCCGTTCCCGGGGGGTAGGGCTAGAGGCCCTGGAGGTGCGCGAAACGGATAAGGGGCCGTTCGTCTTTGTCACCCAGGCCATCGCCGGTCGCCCGGTGGCCGAAATTCTCACTGAACGGGTTCCCCAATGGATTTTGGAGCTAGAAGGGAAGCGGTTTATGCGTTGGGGCGATGGGGATTTGCGCTTTCCCCGCCCGATTCGCTGGCTGGTGGCGCTCCTCGACGGCGACGTGCTGCCGATTACCCTAGAGAATGGCTCGGAGAGCTGCACCAGCGATCGCTACTCCCAGGGGCACCGGGTATTACACCCCGGCCCCGTCATCCTCAAGCAAGCTCAGGACTACGGGGATACCCTGCGGAATGCCTTTGTGGAAATTGACCCCACCGCCCGCCGCCTGCTGATTCAAAAGCAGGTCGAAGCCGCCGCCAAAACCCTAGGGGGCGTACCGATTATCTCCGAGAGCCTGCTAGATGAAGTGGTGAATCTGGTGGAGTGGCCAACCGCCGTCGTCGGCCAGTTTGATGCAGAATTTCTGGACTTACCACCAGAGGTCGCAATCATTGAAATGGAAAGCCACCAGCGTTATTTCCCGGTGCGCCAGCCCACTGATAGCTTGGTCCTGATGCCCTACTTCATCACCATTGCCAACGGCGACCCGAGTAAAGAGGCCGTGATTGCCGAGGGGAATGCCCGGGTGATTCGCGCCCGCCTGTCCGACGGTAAATTCTTCTTCGATGCGGACCGAGCCCAGCCCCTTGATACCTGGGTCGAAAAGCTGGCCACGGTCACCTTTGAGGAACGGCTCGGCTCCATGGCGGCTAAGGTGAAGCGAATCGGGGCGATCGCCGCTCACCTGTCTGACCAACTCCAACTCGATACCCAGACCCGACAACAGATTCAACGGGCCGCCTACCTGTGCAAGGCAGACCTGGTTTCCCAAATGGTAGGAGAATTCCCGGAACTGCAGGGGGTGATGGGTCAACAGTATGCCCTGTACAACGGCGAGTCCGAAGTAGTGGCTCAGGCGATCTTTGAGCACTACCTCCCGCGGGGAGCCCAGGATAGCCTGCCCCAAACCCTGGCGGGTCAAATCGTGGGATTGGCCGACCGGTTAGATACCCTGGTGGGCATTTTTAGCATCGGGCAACTCCCCAGTGGCTCCTCCGACCCCTTTGCCCTGCGCCGGGCCGCCAACGCCGTAGTGAATATTACCTGGGCGGCGGAGTTGCCGATTAACCTGGCCGCCCTGCTCAAGACCATCATTCAGGATTTTGTGGAGGATCCAACCCTGACCGTTGAAGATCCGGTTGGGTTACACACCCAACTGCGAGACTTTTTCCTCCAGCGGGTGCAGACCCTGCTCCAGGACGAACTGGCCATTGACTACGACCTGGTCAACGCCGTTTTAGGAGAGCACGACCCGGCCTATGCTGAGCGGGTTTTGATTGACCTGTTAGAGGCCAAGAATCGAGCTCAGTTTCTGCAGGCCATTCGCCGCGATGGGCGCCTGGATACGGTCTATGAAACCGTGAACCGGGCCACTCGCCTGGCCGCCCAGGGTGGACTAGATACCCAGGTGCTTGACCCCAGTGGACTGGTAGACTCGACCCTGTTCCAGGCCGCTTCTGAGCCAGCCTTGTTAAGCGCGCTGCAAGCCTTGCTCCCCCAAACCCTGGCCGCCCAGGCTAGCCGTGACTACAATCAGCTTTTGGCCGGGCTCCAGGAGGCGGCCCCGGTGGTCAGTAACTTCTTTGATGGCCCCGATAGCGTCCTGGTCATGGATGAGGATCCGGCCATTCGACAAAACCGGTTGAATCTGCTGGGGCTACTGCGCAACCATGCCCTGGTGCTAGGCGATTTTGGCGCCATTGTCAAAAGCTAGGCGGTAGGTACAACCATGAAACAGGCCCATGTCATTGGTTTGGGAAAGTCGGGGATAGCGGCGGCGCGGCTGTTGCGCCAACAGGGTTGGTCGGTGGTGTTGAGCGATCGCAACCCCGCCCCCCTAGCCGCCGACCAGCAGGCCCAACTGCAGGCCGAAGGCATCTCAGTGCGCCTGGGCTATAGCTATACTCCTGACGACTCGTCCCCTTTGGTTGTGGTCAGTCCTGGCGTACCGTGGGATATTCCCGCCCTAGAGGCCGCCCGTTGGGCCGGTTTAGAGGTGATCGGCGAAACAGAACTGGCCTGGCGCGCGTTGCAGCACCGCCCCTGGGTGGGGATTACCGGTACCAACGGCAAAACCACCACCACCGCCCTGACGGCGGCCATTTTCCGAGCCGCTGGGCTCAACGCCCCGGCCTGCGGCAACATTGGCTACGCCGCCTGCGACCTGGCCCTTCAACCGACGCCCCCGGACTGGGTAGTGGCGGAATTGAGCAGCTACCAGATTGAAGCCTCGCCCACCCTGGCTCCCCGCCTGGGCCTGTGGACCACCCTCACCCCCGACCACCTGCAACGCCACAAAACCCTCAACAATTACGCCCGCATCAAGGCTTCCCTGCTACAGCGATCTGAGTACGCGGTTTTTAACGGCGACGATCCTTACCTGCGGCAGCACATTCCGGTAGAGTTTCCCAAAGCCTACTGGACCAGTGTCCAGGGGCCGGCGGCGATCGCCCCCCTGGTGCCTAGCACCTACCTGGAGGATGGCTGGGTCCAGTTTCAGGGCCAGCCCATCGTGCCAGCCGAGGCCCTGAACATGGTCGGCGACCACAACCAGCAGAATCTGCTGATGGCTGTCAGCGCCGCTTGTCTGGCGGGTATTGACCCCGCCGCGATCGCCCAGGGAGTCTCCACTTTTCCAGGGGTGCCCCACCGGTTGGAGCACATTTGCACTTGGCAGGGCATCGACTTTATTAACGACTCTAAGGCCACCAATTACGATGCCGCCGAGGTGGGGTTGCGATCGGTGGCGGCGCCAGCGATCTTGATTGCTGGCGGTGACCCCAAACCAGGGGAAGATGGCCCCTGGCTCCAACGAATTCAGGAGAAAGCCGCGACGGTGTTGCTGATTGGCGATGCCGCCCCTCAATTCGCCCGCCGCCTGGCAGAGGTGGGGTACGGCCCCTACGAAATCGTCGAAACCATGGACCGGGCAGTTCGCCGCGGGGCCGAACTGGCCCAATCCCTAGAGGCTAAAGTGGTTCTACTTTCGCCAGCCTGTGCCAGTTTCGACCAGTACCCTAACTTTGAAGAGCGGGGCGAACACTTCCGGCGGCTCTGCCTCAGCCAGTTCACCTGAGCTGGGCCCACATCCCTAGGGGCGACCCCCGGGGGGTGATGCAGGTGATCAAGGCTCAGGTTGACCCCAACCACCGCCCTGTCCCAGGGCCTTTTATCGCACGGGTTTCAACCGTAGGGTGCAGTCTAAATACACTTTTCTATTTCTAGACGCCAATCCCCCCAACCCCCCGACGATGTAGCACTAGTTACATTCGGCTAGGGCTACATCGCCAGGCTGGAACCATGTTCTGCTACTACAGTGTTTTTACTGCCTCTTGAGGACAAAATACACCTGGGATAGCCCTTTTCAAACAACCTCTTAGACAAGTCTATGGTAGAGCAGCCCTAACCCCCTACCCTGCCGCCACCACCGGCGGGTGTTGCTCCAGCACCTTGGCCAGGTACTGGCCGGTGTAGGACTGGGGCACCTGGGCCACGGCCTCAGGAGTTCCCTCGGCGATCAGTTCGCCACCGCGATCGCCCCCCTCTGGTCCCAGGTCAATGATCCAGTCGGCGCAGCGGATTACGTCGAGGTTGTGTTCAATCATCAGCACCGAGTTGCCCTTGTCTACCAGGCGTTGCACCACATCCAGCAGCTTGTGGACATCGTAGAAGGAAAGCCCCGTGGTGGGTTCGTCGATGAGATACAGGGTTTTGCCCGTGGAGCGACGGGCCAGTTCCGAGGCCAGCTTCATCCGTTGGGCCTCGCCACCGGAGAGGGTGGGGGCGGTTTGGCCCAGGCGAATGTAGCCCAGGCCCACATCTACCATGGTTTGCAGTTTGGCCGCGGCCTGGGGAATGTTCTCGAAGAAAACCAGGGCTTCTTCGGCGGTCATGTTCAGCACATCGGAAATGTTTTGGCCCTTATAGGTGACTTGCAGGGTTTCCCGGTTATAGCGAGCCCCCTTGCAGACCTCACATTGCACATAGACATCGGGCAAGAAGTTCATCTCGATGACGTTCACCCCCTGGCCGCCGCAGGCTTCGCAGCGCCCCCCCTTAACGTTGAAGGAAAACTGTCCGGCCTTGTAGCCCCTGGCCTTGGCCTCAATGGTTTCGGTGAACAGGTTGCGGATGACATCGAACACGCCGGTGTAGGTGGCGGGGTTAGAACGGGGGGTACGGCCAATGGGGGATTGGTCGATAACGATGACCTTATCGAGCGCCTTTAGCCCCTCCAACTTGTCCAGGTGCTTGGGGAAGGGAACTTTGCTGCCAAAGTGGTGCTGTAGGGCGGGGTAGAGCAGCTCGTTGACCAGGGTAGATTTGCCCGATCCAGACACGCCGGTGATGCAGACCAGCTTGCCCAGGGGAATCTCAATATCCAGGTGTTTTAGGTTATTGCGGTGGGCGTTTTTGAGGGTGAGCGATCGGCCATTGCCCGGTCGCCGTTCCGCCGGGGTGGGAATGGTGCGTCGCCCTGACAGGTAGGCCCCCGTCAGGGAGTCCTGGGCCGTCATCAACGCCCTTAGATCCCCCTCGGCCACAATGGAGCCACCATGGATACCCGCTCCGGGGCCAATATCTACCAGGTGGTCGGCGGCCCGAATGGTGTCTTCGTCGTGCTCCACCACGATCAGGGTATTGCCCAGGTCGCGTAGGCGGGTAAGGGTGTTGAGCAGGCGATCGTTGTCCCGCTGGTGCAGGCCGATACTGGGTTCATCCAGCACGTAGAGCACCCCCGTCAGGCCCGAGCCGATTTGGGTGGCCAGGCGAATGCGCTGGGCCTCGCCGCCGGAGAGGGTCATGGCCGTGCGGTGCAGGGTTAGGTAGTCCAGCCCCACATCCATCATGAATTGCAGGCGGGCGCGAATTTCTCGCAACACCAGTTCGCCGATTTGAATTTGCCGCGCCGATAGCTTAGGGGCCTCGCCCGCTTCCCCGACCAGGGTTTTAATCCGGTTCAGGCACTCCCGGATGGATACGTTGGTCAGGTCATTGA
>DVEE01000478.1 GCA_015295885.1 Leptolyngbyaceae cyanobacterium M65_K2018_010 | reverse complement strand
GGCTATGACCGTGTTTCGCAGTCCGGCCCTGTCGTTGTTGGGGCGCTATGCCTTTCGCACTCGGCTGCCCCAGGCGGCGAGCATTCTCACGCTGGTGGGTGGCTTAGCCGGAGCCATGGGGCCCTTGGCAAACTCCCTCATCCTTAGCCTGGGGCCTTGGTTGGCCTTTGCAATTGGCTCAGGGGTGCTTCTACTGGCCACTCTGGCCCTTCGCTGGGTTGGCCCAAACTATGGAGTTGATTTACCAGATCGATCCAGCCATGCCCCCCAACCGCTGTCCTGGTTAGGTTTGACTCTGGTGTTCGGTGCCGGAGTCGGCGTTACCCTGGGATTTCGCTTGATCAGTGTCACCTTTCCAGAGGTGCTTAAGCAGCAGGTGCCCGGAGCCCCAGTGGCCCCCATCCTGGGCCTGATGTTTATCACCTTGGCCCTGACGGCGATTCCTGCGGGTGCGATCGCTACCCGGCTCGGCAATCATCGAGTCATGGTCCTAGGGCTAGCCCTGATGGCGCTTCTAGCGGCCGGGATGACCACGCTGCACAGTCTGATTCTGGGAGTTATGCTGGCCACCCTCATGGGGGCCGCCTTTAGCTTGGTGGCCAACGGCACCATTCCCTTTGCCTTGGCCCAGGTTCCGCCTGAAAAAGCAGGCTTGGGCACCGGTCTGTACTTTAGTGGCGGGGCCCTAGCGCTGAGCCTATGGGGGACACTGAGCGGTGGTCGTAGCTTGCCGCCTGGCCTTAGTGCTGGGTTGGCGGTTTTGGCTTTTGGGGTAGCAGGACTGTGTGTATGGAGAGCCGGTCGCGTTCCCCCCTAGATGTAGGTTGAAAGAGATTCGGTTGAAACGGCTCGACCTAGAGGGTCGGTAGAGTAGGGCTAAAAACCCCGTTCCTGAGGCGTCATTCTAACCACAGGGCATACATTTGAATCGAGCAACCGGGTTTCGGTACCGGCGTTCTAGGCTGCTGGCGGCCCCAACCAGCTGGTGGCTGGGGGTTGGGTCTGTGCCAGCAACTTTCCCCTCGAAATGACATGGGTCACAGTGGCGCTGCGGCGAATTGCCTCGTAGGGACTGTCAGCATCCAAAACGATTAAATTGGCGGGTTTACCCACTTCCAGGCCATAGCTATCTTCAACCTTTAGGGTGCGGGCTCCATTGGTAGTGACCATGGCATAGCAGGCCTCCATTTCCCGTTGGCCAGTCATTTGGCAAATATGCACTGCCATGGAGGCCACCGACAGCATATTGCCGGTACCCAGGCTATACCAGGGGTCTTGTATACAGTCGTGGCCCAGGCTGACGTTCAGGTCCCGCTGCCAGAGTTCCTTCACCCGGGTCACCCCCCGTCGCTTGGGATAGGTATCGGTGCGACCCTGGAGGGTGATGTTAATCAGCGGGTTAGCGATGAAGTTGATCCCGGCTCGTTCTAACAGGCCCATCAGTTTCAAGGCGTAGGCGTTGTTGTAGGAGCCAAAGGCGGTGGTGTGGCTAGCGGTGACCCGATCGCCCAGGCCGGTGCGCAGGGCCCAGGCCGCTACCACCTCCAAAAACCGCGATTGGTCATCGTCAATTTCGTCGCAGTGGATATCGATCAGTCGGTCGTAGCGCTGGGCCAGCTCAAAAATGCGATGCACCGACTGCACCCCATCTTCTCGGGTGAGTTCGTAGTGGGGGATGCCGCCGACCGCATCAGCACCGAGTTTCAGCGCTTCCTCGAGCAGGGCATCATTGCCGGGGCTGCCGTAGACCCCATCCTGGGGAAAGGCCACCACCTGAACGGTGATCCAGTCTTTCACCGCCTCCCTGACCTCCAGTAGGGCTTTGAGGGCAACCAGGTTAACCTCGCTGACATCGGCATGGGTGCGTACAAACAGCACCCCCTGCTGGGCCTGCAGTTGCAGGGTAGCCCGGGCCCGGGCCTTGACATCCTCCAGGGTCAGCGATTGCTTGCGATCGCGCCAGATATCAATGCCCTCAAATAGAGTGCCGCTCTGATTCCAGCGGGGCTGTCCAGCGGTCAGGGCTGAATCCAGGTGGATATGGGACTCCACAAAGGGTGGGCTGACCAATTTGCCATGGACCGCTATTTCTTGGTCGGCCAAAACATCTAGGTGGGAGGCTAGAGCATGAATCTGGCCATCCTTAATAGCTAGATCGACCAGCTCACTGTGGTGGGGTAGGCGGCATTGTCTGAGAATCAACCCGATTCCGCTGGAGGTCATGGCTGGGCCCAGGCTATCGCGGTAAATGGGCAAACAGCCCTGGAGCATAGGCTTCAATCACCTTACCCGTGGTTGAACAGGTAATCATTAAGTAGTCGCAGGCCCCGCACTGGGTGCGTACCAGTCGATCCGCCTGGAGGTGATGGCGCTCGGCCAGGTGACCACAATTAGGGCAATGGACCTGCTGGGTGATAAAAATCATTTTGTAACTCCGACTACTTTTTTAATCTAAGGAATCTGAAAAGGGACAGAACTGAATCCGGCCAAAAATAAGCTCGCAACGAAGCATGGATCATTGCGAGGCCGAAATAATTTCAACTGACTAATAAATCTATTATGTTGGTTGGTTTCCAGAGTGGCAATGTTATTTTATAAATGCTTAATCTTCAAAATCACTGCATTAAAGCTGATCCCCAGCCCCTTAGAGCCGATGATACTGAGAGAGTGGGTCTACTGCAGAAGAACTCTGCTACCGAATAGTTCATCGGTAGGTTGCTCCATGGGGTGATTGATCTGCCTTTTTGGATCCAGACTATTTCTGTGTTAGGGAAGACGGCGAAAAGGTTCAAGATTGAGTAAATTTTAGGTGGTTCTCTGGGCAGAAATCTGGTTTAGAGGGTGGTTGAAAAGCCCAAGAGCGTCTTAGGTTGTACCTAGGGATTAGGCTAATGGCCTCAAAGTCAGTATGTTTGCCGCCTCTTGGCGGCAGGCAATGCCCGGGATAACCCTTTTCAAGCCACCGCTTAGGCAGGGAATTTGTTCTGGTCATGCGTTACCGCATTCAACACCATACCCACTACCACTATCAAAACCCCGTTACCCTCCAGGCTCACACCCTGCGGTTGCACCCTCGTAGCGATGCCACTCAACAGGTGCAGAGCTTTACCTTGGCCGTAGATCCTAGGCCAATTCAACAGGCTCCGATTATCGATACCGATGGCAATCACCTCTGGCGGCTGTGGTTTGATCCGATCCCCACCGAGAGCCTGGTGATTACCACCACGACGGAGGTCGCTACCTTGCGTACCCATCCCTTTGACTATTTGGCGGAACCCTGGGCGGTGACGCTGCCCATTGACTACCCGGCTAGTGTGGCGGCTCTTCTACAACCCTATCTGCATCCGCCCCTGGCCCCGGTGATTTCCCCCCAGGCCATTGCCCTGGCCGAAGAAATTAACCATCAGGTGGATGGTAACGTGGGCTTCTTTCTCACCACCCTTACCCAGCGCATCTATGAAACCTGCGAATATACGACTCGCTCCACCGGTCACCCCTGGCCGCCGGGCATGACCTGGAGCCAAAAACTGGGGAGCTGTCGGGATTTTACGGTGCTATTTATGGATGTCTGTCGGGCGGCAGGGTTGGCGGCCCGATTTGTCAGTGGCTATGAAGAAGGGGATAGCACGGTACTCCACCGGGATCTGCATGCCTGGGCAGAGGTCTATGTGCCGGGCGGGGGATGGCGGGGCTTTGACCCTACCCACGGGCTGGCGGTTGCCGATCGTCACATTGCCCTGGTGGCCAGCCCCTTTCCCCAGCAGACGGTGCCAGTTACTGGTACGACCTTAGAGGGGGGGCGGGTTAGCTCTCGGTTAGACACTGAGGTCCGGGTTGCCCTGCTGGGCGATTAACGTCCCAGGGTTTTGCGGGCCTGCTGGCGCAGCCGCTGAGCCGGTTCATAATCGGGATCCAGTTGGAGGGCTTTCTCAAAGGCCACAATCGCCTGATCGTAGCGCTCTAGGGTCCAGGCGGCCTCACCTCGCACGGTCCAGGCTTCCGCCGATTCGCGGTTGAGGGTAATTCCCTGATCCAGGGCCTCGAGGGCTTCTGCGGCTCGTCCTAGCTTTTGCAGCACCCGCCCCCGATCAATCCAGGCCTGGGCTAGGGCCGGCATCATCCGGTTGGTTTGTTCGTAGAGGGCCAGGGCGGCCTGCAGACGCCCCTGCTGTTCTTCTGCGGTTCCCTTGCTGCGTACGGCTTCAGGAAAGTAATTGCGGTAGGCGATCGCATCATCGCAGGCGGCAATGGCTTCGCTGGGACGTTTCAAGCCGATCAGGGCGCGACAACGGCCCAGGTAAGCCGGGGCGTAGTCTGGCTTGGCCGTCAGGGCCTCATCGAAGCTCGCCAGGGCATCGGGGTAGCGCCCCTGGGCCAACAACTGCTCCCCTTGATCGGCCAGGTAAACCGCCTTTTCCTGGGGTGGCAATAGACGACCCAGGTCGATCTGCAAAGTCGGTATCCGCGCCGGTAGAAAGGGGGTGACGCGGGATCCGTTGGGCTCAAAGGCTACGGTGAGACCACTTTGCCAGAGAGCGACGACGGCTCCGGCGAGGCCCACCATGCCCCCCCAAAGCAGCGGCCGAGGTGGGAAAAGACGCCACTTAGTCGGTTGTGTAATGACTTCTAGGGCTGCCGTGGCCAGGGGCACAATGGCTTTACCGTTGGTGTTGTTTAAGGCGTTGCTCGTAGAGATCAGATCGACGGGAAACAGCGAGGTGGCCTCCTGGTCTGGGCCGACCGCGGTCAATTCGGAGGTCTCTGCCGGCACCAGCACCGCCTCGCCCGGGCCTGATTGGGGGCTGGGCACTAACCCCCCGACCCCTCGATGCCAGGTTTGATAGAGTTGGGTAATCGGACCACTGACGGGATTAGGCAGGTTCTGCAGGGCTGCCAGGGCCTCTTGCGCCGTCGGATAGCGATCGCGAAAGTCGTAGCGCACCATGGTATCTAGCACCTCCGTGAGGGCGGCGGATACGGCGGGGGCGTGGTGGTGCCAGTCCAGCTCGCTGGTGACCGGGTCTTCATCAATGTTCTTGGGGTGAATCCCGGTAAGAGCCCGAATGCCCAACATCCCGACCGCATAGACATCGCTACTAAAGCGCGGTTTGCCGGCGTATTGTTCGTTCGGCATATAGCCGTGGGTGCCGATGGCTACAGTCAGGTTGGTTGCCCCCGTTTCAGCATCAACCAGCGGTGACGAGGTCACCTGTTTAACCGCGCCAAAGTCGATCAACACGATTTTGCCATCGCGGTGACGGCGGATTAAATTCGAGGGTTTCACATCGCGGTGAATCACCTGCTGCCCATGTACGAAGGCCAAAATTTCTAACACCTCCTGGAGCAGCAAGATCACCCGGGTCTCGGTCCAGGGCTTACCCTCCTCAATCTGGTGGTTAAGGCGGCTGCCTTCAATGTATTCCTGGGCCAGGTAAAATTCTTGACTTTCTTCAAAGTGGGCCAACAGGGCCGGAATTTGGGGATGATTACCCAACTGGTAAAGCACCCGAGCCTCGGTATCAAACAGGCGCCGGGCCATGTCGAGGGTGGCCGTGTCCTTATCCTGGAGTTTGAGTTGCTTAATGACACACTTGGGATGGTTGGGCAAATGGAGATCGGACACGAGAAAGGTGCGGCTAAATCCTCCGGATCCTAGCCGCCGAATCACTTGATACCGCCCCCCCAGTAAGGTTTGCTCCATCCGGCTTAGTCAGTGTCTATCGCTTCTACAGTGGGTTTATGCACTCATGGGTCTGCCCCGGGAAGTCTGCTAGGGTCGTGTCACTAATCATGCCTGGATGCACCAAACTCAGTGTATTCTCTTATTGCTTGAGCTGGCGTCTTTTGACAAGGATTTTTGGGATAACAAGGATTTTTGGGATTTGCCTGGAAACAATCTGTCCCAGCCCCCTCACCATACTCGGTTCAGGCTGACTAACGCCCTGGATGTAGCCTGGCGGTCGTCCCCACGGTCGTTCCCCCTACGCTGGCGCTCCTCCCCTGAAAAGCTCAGCTTCAGAGAAAATCAATCGGGTTTTGGGCAGCCTAAGCTAACCATCCCCTATTGTTTGAGATATACCCTTAAGGTTTTGTTCGCTGTGGTCGATCGCACTGGTTTTCGGCCCACGGTGTTCCATCTTGGCCCTGGTGATGTCTCCGAGAGTTCACTGCCGCTATGCATGACCTGGTTAACCTTCCCCATTCCATCAGTCTGGCCGTATTGAACCACTTGCCGGACGCCATTGTCGTGGTGAATCGGGAGGGGCAGCCCCTGCTGTGCAATGGCCAGGCCAAACAGCTGCTACACAACTACCTGACCAGTCTGTGGCAGGTGGATGAGACCAGCCCTTTCCGCATCTTAGATCGCCATCACTGTCCCCTGACCCCTGACCAATTGCCTCTACGGCGCGTCTTAGCTGGGGATGTTCTGGAGAATGAGGAGTTTATCCTGCTGCAGGTCGGGGGTGGGGCGGTGGTCTGGGTGGCGATTAGTGGGGGGCCTTGCCAGGACACTACCGAGGCGGCTGGGATTATTTCGGTACGCAACATTACCCGCCGCAAACAGCAGGAAACCCAATTGCACCAGCAGGCCCTACACGATCAACTCACCGGGTTGTCAAACCGCAATGCCTTTGTGAATCAGGTGAATGCGGTGTTGGCCCAGGGGCGATCGCCCAACTCCCTGGCCCTGTTGTTCATTGATCTGGATCGATTCAAGGAAGTGAACGATAACCTGGGCCACGGGGTCGGTAACGAATTACTGGCGGAGTTGGGCCACCGGCTGCGGCGACTGGCACCGGCCCATAGTTTGGTGGCCCGTCTGGGTGGCGATGAGTTTGCCGTCTTGCTTGAGCACAGCGACTGCCCCACCCAAGCGCCGATTTTGGCTAGCCAATTACGCGACCTGATTGCTCAGCCCTTTGATCTGCAACAGCACGACATCTATATCGATGCCAGCATTGGCATAGCCCTGGGGCCGGCCCAGTACCTCCATGCCGAAGATTGGCTGCGGGACGCCGATACGGCTATGTATCAGATCAAAAATATTCCAGATAGCCACTGGTTTGTGTTTGATGGGGCCCTACAGGTTAAGCAAAACCAGCGTCTGCAAGTAGAAATGGGCCTGCGGCAGGCCTTGCAAAACGGCGAACTGCGGCTCCATTATCAGCCCATCGTCACCATTAGCACCCAAGCGATTCACGGTTTCGAAGCCCTGGTGCGGTGGCAGCATCCGGAACGGGGGTTGCTGATGCCGGGCCAGTTCATTGATACTGCCGAGGCTACGGGGCTAATCATTCCCCTGGGATGGTGGGTGCTAGAGGAGGCCTGCCGGCAAATGCAGGCCTGGACCCAGGCCTTTCCAGCCATGGCCGATCTCACCATTAGCGTGAATATGTCTAGCAAACAATTTTCCCAAAAGAACCTGGTCCAAAGGGTGGGGGATACCCTGGCCCGGACGGGTTTTGACCCCCACCGCTTGAAGATCGAGATTACCGAAGGAGTGCTGATTGATCACTCCGAATCCATCATTACGATTCTGGAACAGCTCAGGGACATGGGCATTCGCCTGGCGGTGGATGACTTTGGCACCGGCTATTCTTCCCTCAGCTACCTGCATCGGTTCCCCTTCGACAGCTTGAAAATTGATCGATCCTTCATTGAAAATGCGGATCAGGACTATGAAAAGTTGGAAATTCTCCAGTCGGTTGTCCGCCTAGCCTGGAATTTGGGCTTGGATGTGGTCGCCGAGGGCATTGAAACCCAGCGCCACTATGCCCAGCTCAAAGCCCTGCGCTGCGAACTGGGGCAGGGTTACCTGTTTTCCAGACCCCTAACCCCAGCAGCGGTGGAGGACATTCTGGTGAACCAACCGACCCTTCAACTTCCCAACTCCTAGGCAGGTTGGGCTGGGATGCGGCCTGGGCGCAGACTGCTTAAAATTAAAGGGCGACCCTATAGGTGGCTGCTCTAGCCAGCGGGAGGCCCCTTTGACTCTGCAAGCGCTCACCTACAATCCCCCGCAGGGCCAGGCCGATTGGCAACTGGTGGCCCTGCATGGCTGGGGTGCAAACGCCGCTGATCTGGTAGGTTTGGCTCCTTACCTAAGGCTGACCCAGTTTACCTTGGTATTTCCCGACGCGCCGCTGGCCCATCCCCAGGTACCAGGGGGACGCATGTGGTACGGCTTTCCCTGGGGCTATGACTTTCGCCAGCCCCACGACTTTGGGCAACAGCCCGATCTGGAAGCTAGTCGGCAGGCCTTGAGGACTTGGCTGAAGGATTTATCCCAGACGAACCAGATTCCCCTAGAGCAGACCATCCTAGCCGGGTTCTCCCAGGGGGGGGCGATGGCGCTAGATGTGGGCATGGAGCTTCCCCTGGCTGGCCAGATTAGCCTCAGTGGTTACCTGCACGGGCCGGTAGCGGCGCCGGTTAGCCCTCGGCCCGTGTTGATGGTGCATGGTTCCTTTGACCCGATTGTGCCGATCGCCAAGGCCTACGAAGCCCGGGATGCCCTTCAAGCCCAGGGGCAATCGGTGACCTTCCATGAAATGGCTATGGGACATGAAATTTCACCCCCGATTATCGGACTTATATCTACCTTTTGCGAAGATTTGAGGCAGAGCCGAGGCTATACCCAACCTTAACCTTTAGGATAAGGGTGTGAACTGCATCGCCAACCTGGGCTATTGGGGCCGGGCTGGGGTGCAGATATCGCCATGGGGGAAACGGACTATGCTGAGTGTACATGTCTCGCCAGAAGCGGTCTCTGAGATGACGCCGGATAGCGTGGAAGAACTGGCCCGGCGCTTGGAGGCTGATGCCTACGATAATGCCTTTGAAGGCTTACAGGATTGGCATTTGCTGAGGGCTTTGGCCTTCCAGCGGCCCGAGTTGGTAGAATCCTATGTCTATCTATTAGATTTAGAACCCTACGATGAATCCTAGGCTAGGAGTAACCCAGCGGTGACGGTTCCGCATCGGGTTGTCATCGGCCTAAGTGGCGGCATTGCTGCCTACAAAACCTGTACGGTTGTGTCTGAGTTGGCTAAGGCTGGGGTTGAGGTGCGGCCTATTTTAACCCAGGCAGCGGCAGGCTTTGT
>DVEE01000176.1 GCA_015295885.1 Leptolyngbyaceae cyanobacterium M65_K2018_010 | reverse complement strand
TCGGCCCAGACGCTCTAGGATAGCCCAGCCCCCCGCCCGCCCCCCCCTAAGCCTGGCCGAAGCAGACAGAGCCTACGGGGCCGCAGAACCCGGCCCATCTACTACTACCCTGACCGCTCTGGAGGTCGCTCTGCTCCAACAACTCAGCAAGCCCGAGTTAATCGCCACGGGGCCGCTGCTGGGGGCGGCGGCGGGTTCTGGAACGACAAAGAATCAGGAATTGTGGTCAAGGATTGAGAGGATTCTGCGACAATATGCTCAGAGCTATTTCGAGCGCCCAATTCGCTCGGCGGCCTTAATCGATGTTTCCCTCAGGACTGTCTAAACTATTACCAGCCAGTAGACAGTTCCTGCCCTGAGTGATTTGGTTCGTTGGTTACCCTATGCTCCGTGAGTTTGATGCCCACACCACTAACGCTAAGGTTAATCCCCCCCCTGTCAGGGCCCTGTTCCAGACCAGCCTAGAGGGGTTGGAGTCCGATGTAGACTCTGGTTTAGTCAATCCGGGTGCAGTTAGCCCTGGTCCAGTCAAAACGCCCGACGCCCCCCAGGAGTTAAGGGCAACCCCGGTGGCGGCGACGGGTGGCGATCGCCCACCGGGGTTGGGAGCTATTTTTTACAATCGTAATTTTCTCACCCTCTGGTTGGGGCAGTTGCTCTCCCAACTGGCGGACAAGATTTACCTGGTGTTGATCATCGCCATCATCTCAACCCGGTTTGAAACTCCCGGCCAAACCATTAGCAGTTGGGTCGCCGCGGTGATGATTGCCTTTACGGTGCCGGCGGTGCTGTTTGGTGCGGTGGCTGGGGTGTTTGTGGATCGCTGGCCGAAAAAGCCGATCCTGGTGCTCTCCAACCTGTTGCGCGGGGGGTTGGTTATGCTCCTCCCCCTGGGGCTGTGGCTAACCGGCTCTTGGGGCAACCTGGGTGGCTGGCCGCTGGCCTTTGAACTCCTACTGGGGGTGACCTTCCTGGTCTCTACTCTGACCCAGTTCTTTGCCCCGGCAGAGCAGGCCATGATTCCGGTGATCGTCCAAGAAACCGACCTGCTCTCGGCCAACTCTCTCTATACCACCACCATGATGGCCTCGGTGATTATTGGCTTTGCCGTGGGCGAGCCGGTCATTGCTCTGGCCGACCATCTGATGTCCTCCCTGGGCTTTACTCACCACGGCCCGGCTTTGCTAGTGGGGTTGAGCTATGTATTGGCCGGGCTCTGCCTGCTACTGCTGGCGCCAGGGCGAGAGGTGCTGGCCCGCAACCGCGAGCTGGCGGAGGTGTGGACCGATATTCGAGAAGGGTTGGCTTACCTGCGGGATCACGCCCAGGTGCGGGTTGCCATTGTGCAGTTGGTACTCCTTTCCTGCGTCTTTGCCGCCCTCGCTGTCCTAGCTGTGCGTCTGGCCGAGATGATTCCAGCCCTAAAGGCGTCTCAGTTTGGCTTTCTGCTAGCGGCCGGGGGGCTCGGCCTCACCTTAGGGGCGCTGTGGGTTGGCCACTTCGGCCAGCGGTTTCTGCGCCGCTTTCTTAGCCTCTGGGGAACCCTGGGCATGGCCCTTTGCCTGGTTGCCTTAGCCTGGACTACCCAGCAACTCTGGCTCTCCATCGCCCTGATTGCCACCCTGGGGCTCTGTGGTGCTTTTGTGGGCATTCCCATGCAGACCCTGATCCAAGAAACAACCCCAGAGGCCATGCGCGGCAAGGTCTTTGGCCTGCAAAATAATTTGGTCAATATCGCCCTCACCCTGCCCCTGGCCCTGGCCAGTGTGCTCGAAACCCAGGTGGGTTTAGGTAATGTTTTTATCGGCTTGGGAGTGCTGGTGGGAGTCGGTGGCGTCGTAACCTGGTATATTGCCGATACGGCACTGAGGTAGTCGGCTAACTTACCCAATTGACCTAGAAATGGCCGTCTATAAAGTCCTCTGCCCAAGAACGGGCAGTTACTTTAGTTTATCAACCTGTATCTACGGCTAGACTGAATGCACATAGCCTGGCTTGGTAAGAAAACTCCCTTTTGCGGCAATGTCACCTATGGCCGAGAGATTACCAACGCCCTGATGGAACGGGGCTATCGGGTCACCTTTTTACACTTTGCCCAGCCCCAACGGTCTACCCTGGCAGACGCCCCATCGGATTGTTCGGAAGTCTCCCTACCGTCCCTCTTCAAATCTCAGATTTTCACGATTCCCGCCCTCAAATCAGGCAAATTGCTGGTTAAAGCCCTCAGGCAGCTGCAGCCGGATTTGGTACATGCCTCACTGACTCTCTCGCCCCTAGACTTTCGCCTGCCAGAGATCTGTGCCGCCCTCAACCTGCCCCTAATCGCCACCTTCCACCCCGCCTTTGACCGCCGGGTGAGAAGTTTAACCTCGGGTACCCAGCACCTGACCTATCAACTCTATGCTCCCTGCCTGGCCCACTACGATCGCGTCATTGTTTTTTCTGACCTGCAGCGGGATTTGCTGATCAAGTTGGGGGTACCCGAGCCCACCCTGGTGGTGATTCCCAACGGGGTCGATACCCAGCGCTATTGCCCTGGGCCCTCTGGGGCGAAGGCCGACCTAGGAGCAGAGCAATTATTTGTCTATCAGGGGCGGTTGTCGCCAGAAAAAAATGTGGAGGCCCTGTTGCGAGGCTGGCGGCAGGCTGACATGGGCCGCCGCTGCAAGCTGGCCATTATCGGTAGTGGTCCCCTAGAAGCTTCTCTGAAACTCTTCTACGGCGAGGATGACGATATTCTCTGGTTAGGCTTCCTGGCTGAGGAGCAACGCCGGATCGACCTACTGAGGGCAGCGGATGGGTTTATTTTGCCTTCCTTGGTGGAGGGGCTTTCCCTGTCCTTACTCGAGGCGATGGCCTGCGGGGCCGCCTGTATTGCCACCGATGCCGGGGCCGATGGTGAAGTTTTAGCGAACGGGGCAGGTATTGTGCTGGATACTCAACGGGTCTCAGCCCAGTTGCAAACCATTCTGCCAATTTTTCGAGACCATCCCGAAATCACCCAGCTCCTGGGTCGCAAGGCCCGGGAACGGGTAGAACAGCGCTATACCCTCAGTGCCAATTTGTCTCAGTTGGAGGGGTTGTATGCCGAGGTCAAGGCTGAACAGGGCTTGAAGATCGGTGCTGGCCCTAGGACGCTGACCAATTCCAAGCCCTGAGTCAACCCTAGGCATCCGGCGGGGATGGCTAGGACCTGGCCTGGGATGCGCAAGCCCCTGGCCCCGAGGCTGAGACTCTAAACCGCTAGGGTCGGCAATTCTGTGGAACGGGCCAGGGCCAACCATTGCCCATCGGGGGTAAGGTAACCCACCTCTGCCACATAGGTCCGGTCCCAGGCGGGAATGGGCAGATACCAATCCTTGGCAAAGTCGTCGTGGCAACGCTGTTCTTGCACTGGAGCTGGTAGGGGTAACTGGGTAGAGTGCCCCGTCACATCGTACAGTCGCACCACCAGGTCCGTACCGCCCTGGGCCTTGACCTGGCCCCGTTCATGGTCATCTAAGTGCCAGACGACGTAAAACCGGTCGGCCCCCTCCGGGTCGATGGAGACCTTAATCCAGCTTAGGGGAGCCGGGGGGCGATCGGGCATAGCGGGTTCAGGCGGGGCGATCGCAGCCAGTTCCAGGCTATCGGGCGAACCCGGTGGAATGTTGGCCAGGGCAGCCAACACCTCTGGGGGCAGATCTCCCGCTGCTCCCACAGAGCCCGCCTCAGCCGGGGGCGGCACAAAATCGCCAGGCTGGCTAGGGATCTCGGGGGTTTGCAGTTCGGGCAGGGTTTCCACCGAGGGTAGGGATGGCAGGGCATAGTCCTGGGCGCTGACCCCAGATAAATCAACCTGGTTAATCAGCGCTTCTTCTAGGGAGGGTAAGGACGAACCCTCGAAGGCTTCCGTTTCCGGGTAGGCCGGCGCGAAACCCGCCCTAGGCACCTCGTACTCAACACCACCGCCCGGGGTGTAACCGGGCCCATAGCTCGGCGCATTTTCCGGGGTATCGGGCAACTGGGCGACCTGGGCCGCCAGTTCCGGGGGAACACCATAATCAGTGGGAGCCGCATAGGCCAGGTCCGTATCGGCGGAGGGTAAGCCCATGACCATTTGCTGTAACTCCAGCGGCACGTCAGGGTCATAACCGGCTGGGGCAAGGGAATCGGGCGGTAGGGGCTGATTCAGATCAGGCGGGGAGAAGCTACCGTCGGGGTAGGGTTGGGGGTATCCGATGGCTGGGGGCTCGGAAATTGGCGGGTAGGGACCGACCGGGAAGCCAGCCTCGATCCCCAGGGCAGCCGCCCGATCCAGGCAGGTCTGGGCTTCCGTCTGGCGACCAAGTTGGATGAGGGCTTGGGCCTTACCAGCCCAGGCCTCTGCCAGGGAGTCATCCCTTTCCAGGGCGCTATCAAAACAGAAGAGCGCCTCGTCGTAGCGGCCCATCTCCACCAACAAGCGCCCCTTGCCCACCCAGGCTTCGACGGTACTGCTGTCCAGACCTAGGGCGGTGTTGTAGCTTTCCATGG
This sequence comes from Leptolyngbyaceae cyanobacterium M65_K2018_010, assembly GCA_015295885.1. Taxonomy (GTDB): domain Bacteria; phylum Cyanobacteriota; class Cyanobacteriia; order Phormidesmidales; family Phormidesmidaceae; genus Nodosilinea. The sequence goes on along the minus strand of DVEE01000176.1, from coordinate 4,615 downwards.
CATCACCGGCCTGCCCCAGCAGCGCTAGGGTCTGCCCCCGTAGGGCCTGGGCTTGGGTGGCCAGGGCATTAATGCCCCCCAGGGAGGTGCCCTGGGCCTCAGCCTTCAACCGCTCGACCTCGGTGGCCTCAATCACACTGTTGAAGCAAATCAGTGCGGCTTCGGGCTGTCCTTCACGCAGTAACCGCTTGCCCTCCGCCAGGTCCGCCTTGGCTAACTCCAGTTTACTGGCCGCCAGACCGGCCAAGTCGCCCGCCGCCAGGTCTTCCCCCGGCCTAGGCAGCAACTCTGCCTCCGGGGGCAGGGATTCGATCGCCCCAGGTAGACCCTCGACACCCGGAGGTTGGGGCGCTTCGGGGCCTGGGGCTAACCCGGAAAAATCTATCCCAGAGCCAGAGCCTGGCACGGTCTCCAGGCTTAAGTCTTCCTCCTCCTTCCCTTTGCCTTTGCCACCCCCTAGAGCCCCTAGCAAACCCAGCAGGATCAGCAGCAGGGGAATGGCCGCCAGGAGCCACCAGGTGCTCTTGGGTAGGGTCTGAAAACGCCGCCACAAATCTCCTAGATCCGTGCCCAGGGGCAGGCCTCCCTGAGTCTCTGAAAGGGGGGCTCCGGTGATGTCTCGCCGGGTCACTTGACCATCGCTGCTGCCGATCACCAGCTCCCCGGCCGGGGTAAAGCCGAGGGAACTGGCGGGGGCTTCCAGGGTCAGGGGTTCCGGCAGCTGGGCGGAGCCATCCGGTCCCCACAGTTGCAGGGTACCATCGGCTCCGGCCGTGGCCAGGGTTTGCCCGTCTGGACTGTAGGCCGCCGCACTCACGGCACTCCCATGGGCTGCGATCGCCTCTCCCCGCGGGGCCAGGGTGGCACGGTCCCACTGGCGCAGCATGCCATCGCCACCGGTGGTCGTCAACACCTGGCCATCTGGACTACTGACGAGGGTGGTAACCCCACCCGGGTGGACGTCATTGACTCGACCGGCGGGGGTGCCCTCGGCTGTCCATAGGGCTAAACTTCCATCGCTACTGCCGGTGATAAAGTTTTGGCCGCCGGCCGGATAGCTGATGGCCTGCACCGCCGCATTGTGAGCATTAATGGGTGCCCCCAGGGCAGAGCCATCGGCCACAGACCACCGCTCTACGGTGCCGTCGGCATTACCGCTGACCAGGGTTTGGCCATCGGGGCTGAGGGCCAGGGCTAAAATCGGACCGTCGCTGCCCTGGATTGGATCCCCCAAGGGGTTGCCGCTGCGGTCCCAGCGCCGCAGGGTGCCATCCGCCCCGCTGGAAATCACGGTTTGGCCATCGGCACTGATCACCACGGCGGAGATGACGCCCCGGTGGGCGTTGGCAATGCGGGTATCGGTGGGCATGCCCTGGGCATCTAGCCACTCTAGGTCGCCGCTCTCGGTGCCCCGCACCATAAACTGCCCATCGGGGGAAAGGGTGACGCCGTTGGGCAACCTGGCGGCACCGGCGGTGACATTGGCACTTTCGGTGCGCTGGGCCGCGACCACGGCGGTCTGACCATCGGTGTTGGTGGCAAAGCCCAAAAAGGCCTCTACGGGAATACTCGGCTCGCCCCGATAAACATAGTTACGCGGCTGGGAGTAGGGATAGCGGGGATCACTGGGCAGGGTACTGTGCATGGGGACGGGGCGCACCGCCTCCTGGTTGAGGACCTCCGACGCGATCGCGTAACTGATGCCATCGTTGCCTAACTCCCGCACGATGGCCGCGGTATTGTCCTCCGCCACCACCAACGCCTCGGGGCTGGCCTCAAAGGGTTGCAGCTTAAACACCTCGTACTCGGACAGGGCTCGCCGCACATCGCTTTCACCGGGGCGATCGATAAATCGAATCGGTAGATTGGGGCCACCCACCTGGGCCCAGTTGGTTATTTCCCCGCGAAAAATTTTGGCAAAATCACCGAAGGTCAAATCCCCCTGAAAGGGGTTGTCGCGGCCCACAATGATGGCAATCTTTTCTCGGGTAATGGGCACCTCGGTCAGGGTCTGGGCCTTTTCCTCATCACTGAGGGAGCGACCCAGGGCGGCCAGGTCGATATTACCGGCGGCCAAGGCTTGCAGGGCGGCGGCCTCGCCACGGCTGGCCAGGGTGACCTCGGTACCCGGGTAACGCTGCTTAAAGGATTCCGCCAGGGTTTCATTCAGTACCGTCAGGGAGGGCGACCCATCAATGCGAACCGTAGTGCCCGCCGCCACGCTATCTGGCAGGGTAAAGGTGGGAACCGGCACGGCGGTGCCCTGGGCCAAGACGTTGAGGTTAGGTTTCAAGGCCTCAAAGGGCAAAGTCGCCAAAGCACTCAGCAACGCTAAGAGAACCAAAGAGGGCTTAGGGGTCTTATCCATAGCGCACCCGCAGACAAGGGTTAAGGTAATTCTGCTAAAGGATACACGCAGATGGCTGGTTTGGCCCGTTTGTGAGCAGAAAGACGGGAGTGGTCGGGGCAGGGGGAGGGTGTAAACGCGGAGCGGCTTTCCGGAGGATAGGGTGACCCTCCAGGACTGGCCTAAGCCAGGCCCGCTAACAGGGCCGCCGAATCCGCTACAGCCCCAAACACCCCGCCCTGCATTGTGATCATCTTGAGGGCAGCCAGGTAGTTGCCGTAGTCGGTAGCACCGGTGCAGTCGGACAGTAACAGACATTCGTAGCCCCGATCGTTGGCATCGCGCATGGTGGTGTGGACGCAGACATCGGTGGTAATGCCGGTGAGAATGATATTGCGGATCCCCTTGCCGGTCAGGATTAAATCCAGGTCGGTGGCGTAGAAGGAGCCCTTGCCGGGTTTGTCAATCACGACTTCTCCGGGCAGGGGTGCTAGTTCGGGAATGATCTCCCAGCCCGGTTCGCCCCGCACCAGGATGCGGCCGCAGGGCCCCAGATCGCCGATGCCCGCACCAATTTGTTGCGATCGCCAGCGTTTATTGGCCGGCAGGTCTGACAGGTCAGGGCGGTGGCCTTCACGGGTATGGATAATCGTAAACCCCTGCGATCGCAGCACCGCTAGAACTCCCCGGATCGGGTCGATGGGGGCGCGGGTAAGGGATAGATCGTAGCCCATCCTATCGACGTAGCCGCCGGGACCACAGAAGTCCGTCTGCATGTCAATGACAATCAGAGCCGTATTTTCGGGGCGGAGATCGCCGTCGAAGGGATAGGGGTAGGGATCCGCAGAAATGTAGCGAGTCATAGGGCAAACCCAGATCAGCATCACCACTGCCAGCTTAGCCGGTTATGGCAGCCCCACCGTCACAACCCCTTGGCCTAGGGTCATGGAATGATGAGGTTAGAAGTCATGGCGCTGGGCGATCGCCGCCGTCACCCGCTCCACTACCTCAGCCACCGGCAAAGCCCCCAGTTCCCCCTGGGCGCGGGTACGAATATTAAGGCTGTGGGTTTCCACTTCCTTGGCACCCACTACGGCCATAATAGGAATCTTCGCCTTTTCGGCATTGCGCACCATTTTGCCCAGGCGATCGCCGCTGCTATCTACCTCCACCCGCACCCCCTGGGCCAGGAGTTGCTCGGCCACCTGCTGGGCAAACCCCACCTGCTCTTCGGTGACGGGCAACAGGCGCAACTGCACCGGGGCCAACCAGAGAGGGAAGTCACCGGCATACTCCTCAATCAAAATACCGATCAGGCGTTCCAGGGAGCCAAAGGGGGCCCGATGGATCATCACTGGCCGCTGGCGGGAGCCATCCTCAGCCACGTATTCCAGGTCGAACCGCTCCGGCAGGTTGTAATCGACCTGCACGGTACCCAGTTGCCATTCCCGATCCAGGGCATCGCGGACAATAAAGTCCAGCTTGGGGCCATAGAAGGCCGCCTCGCCAATACCCTCAAAATGGGTCATGCCGAGGGTTTCCACCGCCCGGCGGATAGCGGCTTCCGCCTTATTCCAGGCGTCCTCAGAGCCAATGTATTTATCGGAGTTAGGATCCCGAAAGCTGAGCCTAGCCCGGAAGGAATGGTCCAACTTCAAGGCTCGCAGGGGGGACTGAATCAAGTCCACCACCTTGAGGAATTCGTCATCCAGTTGCTCGGGGGTAACGAACAGGTGAGCGTCATCCTGGGTAAAGCCCCGCACCCGGGTCAGCCCCCCCAACTCGCCGGACTGCTCGTAGCGGTAGACGGTACCAAATTCCGCCAGCCGCATGGGCAACTCCCGGTAGGAGCGCAGGGTAGATTTATAGATCTGGATGTGGAAGGGGCAGTTCATGGCTTTGAGCACAAAGCCCTCCTCCTCCTCCGTCCCCATCATGGGAAAGAGGTCATCCTTGTACTTTTGCCAGTGGCCAGAGGTTTTGAAGAGCTCCACCCGGCCAATGTGGGGGGTGACCACCGGCTGATACCCCCGCTTCACCTGTTCTTGCTTCAGAAAGGTCTCTAGGGTTTCCCGCAAAATCGTGCCCTTCGGAGTCCACAGGGGCAGCCCCGGCCCCACCTCGTCGGAGAAGATAAATAACCCCAGTTCTTTGCCCAGCTTGCGGTGGTCTCGGCGCTTAGCCTCTTCTCGCCGGCGCTTGTATTCCTGCAACTGTTCCGGTGTTTCCCAGGCGGTGCCATAGATCCGTTGCAGTTGGGCCCGATTT
>DVEE01000582.1 GCA_015295885.1 Leptolyngbyaceae cyanobacterium M65_K2018_010 | reverse complement strand
TCCGGTGGTCCCGACTCCGGTGACTCCGACTCCGGCCCCGACTACCCCGGTGGTTACCGCTCCAGCACCCACTACCCCGGTGGTTACCGCTCCAGCTCCCACTCCGGTGGCCCCGACTCCTGTGGCTCCAACACCGGCCCCCACTACTCCGCCAGGAGTCAATGTGCCAGCTAGCCCGCCCCCCTTCACTGGTGGCAACGTACCAGCTAGCCCCCCGGCCACCCCACCCGTTAATTTTGCTGAGTAGCTTTGGGGCTGGGACAAACTCAATCTTGTCGCTAGGGTTCGACCCTAGCCAAATCCAACTCAGCTATCTCCGTTCAGCTATGCAGTCAGTCATCTAAACTACCTAACCAGGGATCTTTCAAAGGACCTAATCTGACCATCCATCCGGCTTCTTGGAAAGTTTTAGATCCAAAGGCTGAGCAAAGTTTAGGTAATCAATTTAGCCGTCGGTGCGAACCCATAAATCGTCCCTTTAGATTCCACAGGCTAGACTTGAACTAGATCCCCTGTTCCTTTTACTCGGGGCAAAAAGACAAAACGGCTTGCAATATTGATACTTTTCATAGCTAGGTTGTGATCTTCCTAGCCTAGAGGAATAGGCGCTGGTCTTCAAAGAGGTGATGAACGCCTGAAATGCTTATCTAACACAGGTTTTGCCTGATTTGCTGAGGATAGCGCAAAACCCTTGTCCAGCAAGGCTTCTGAGGGGGCACCACCGGTTAGCAGTCCAGTGCCGAGGAATATGACCTCAGGTTTTCCTTTGGCCAGATTTTTTCGTTAGATTAAGCCCCTGAAAAACCTTTACTGTCATTTGTCAATGAAGAGCCCAAAGTCAAGAATCCGTGAAGTCACGGATAAAGAATGATAGCTAAATAAAATAACATTTAGATTTGGATTATCTCAATATCGCTCTAGGGAATTCATCCAGGCTTAAGCAAGGTTTCACTGATCCCTTAAGATTGCCTGGCTAGTTTCCATAGAAGCGCTTCAGGGTGCTTTCGTTTGGTGATGCTATGTCAAATATTCTCCGTTCATTCAATTGGGCTAGGAGATGGGGACTTGTGGTGGCCTCCACCCTAGCTTCCTGCAGTGTTTTAGCCGTCAGTGCTCTTCCGGCCAGGGCAGGGGTGCCCTTGACCCGGGCTGATATTGAAGCGATTTTGAATCGGGTTGAGCTCATTCAGCGAGGAAGAGCCGCAAGGGCGGCTCGGTTAACAGACTTTTTAGCCATTGGAGATACCTTAAGGACAGCGGCTCAATCTAGAGCGGAGTTGCGATTTAATGATGGCTCCTTAGCCAGATTGGGGGAACGTGCAACCTTTCGTTTTATTCCCAATACGCGCAACTTTCGGCTGTCCAATGGCACCATGCTGCTGTTAGTTCCACCCGGGCGAGGACGAAGCACTGTTCAAACCCCGAGCGCCATTACCGGTATTCAAGGCTCGGCGCTGGTGGTTCGGCACATTGAAGAGCGCGACCTTACCGTTGTTATGGCTCTAACTAACAACCCCGCAGGGCCGATGACGGTTACCCCAACCTGTGGGGATGCAAACACTGGTGTTACCGGGTGCATGACCGAATATCCCCTTTATGCTGGGCAAATGGCCTTGGTCCAGCATCAGCAAGTTCAAATTCTAGAGTTTGATTTGTCCACCTTCTACCAGACCAGTGCTCTGACGGAGGGACTCAATCTGGACAATTCTGATCCCAATGTATCTTTGGGATCAGACCTTGACTCGGTTAGGGCAGAAACCCTAGAAGCTCTAGCGCAAGAATCAGCGTTTGCTGATGCCGTGGTACTTAACCCGATGGTAGTCAGGGTCACAATACCTGGGCAGGATGGAGTAAACGAGGCGGGGTTTTTGACCCTGATGTCCGGTGATGATGTGCTGGTGACCGAAGCAGGCAATAGTCCTCCGCCCCTCGAACTTCTCATTGGAGTCCCTACAGGGTTGGGACTTTCCGATGGGGGGATTGCCAGCCCAACTGGGGCCCCCAGTGCTGAAATACCTGGTTTCTCTCAGCCGATTAGCCCTGGGCCGTCTAGTCCTGGGGTAGAAAGCCCACCCATCCTTGCTAACCCCTTGACTGATCCACCTGGAGGGGGCTCAGATCTCTCGCCTATTCCAGACATCCCCATCTCTCCATCGGATGATGTTCCCCTAGCGACTCCGATCTCCCCAGCCGGTGAGACGGCGGGAAATCCGGCCACCCCTGCAACTCCCGCTACTCCGGCATCACCGGCACCAGGCGTGTTGCGAGTA
>DVEE01000179.1 GCA_015295885.1 Leptolyngbyaceae cyanobacterium M65_K2018_010 | reverse complement strand
TTAAGGGCGGGGCAATCGCCTGGGCCCAAATGGGCGACCCCAATGCCAGCATTCCCACCCCCCAACCGGTGCACATGCGGCCCATGTTCGGCAGTTACGGCGGTGCGATCGCGGCCACCTCCCTCACCTTTGTCTCCCAAGCCGCCCTGGCACTGGGCCTACCCAGCCAAATGGGTCTCACCCATGCCACCCCTGCCGTGGCCCACTGCCGCCAGCTCAGCAAGGCCGACATGAAGCTCAATGCCTACCAGCCCCACATGGAGGTAAACCCCGAAACCTACGAAGTCCGTGCCGATGGACAACTGCTGACCTGCGCCCCGGCCGAGGTGCTGCCCATGGCCCAACGCTACTTTTTGTTCTGATAATTTCTGGTTCTGATACTTTCCGATGGCCGCCTGGGGGGATGCCCTGGTAACCCGTCAGCCCCCCACCTAGGCCTCCGAGGCTGGAGGGTCGCCGCCGGTAGGTGGCACTGGCACCGGGTCATAGCCACCAGGATGAAAGGGGTGGCAACGGGTAATGCGTCGGATCGCCAGGCCACCGCCCTTGAGGACGCCAAACCGTTCAACAGCGGTGAGGGCGTATTGGGAACAGGTTGGGGTAAACCGGCAGGTGGGCGGAAATAACGGCGAAATCAACCGTCGATAGCCGCGAATGAGTACCAGTAAAAGAGTCTTCATGGCCCTATTCTAGCGGTAGTGATGGGACCCGATCAGGACTTGTCCTGGCCAGATTCATCATTGCAGGACGGCCTGAGTCAGGGGGGATGGAGGGGCTAGCCGATCGGTAGTCGTTTCGGTAGTCGTTCTGGAGATACCCCGTGAGCTAGCCTACCCACTACTCTGACGCGGATCGCCCAGTCTTTTATTTTCCTGGGCTAAGCAGCGTTGAGCCCCCTTCATCCACAGCACAGGATAAATGCTCGCTATCTAGAATGTCATTGACAATTTAAGTTGCAAGCGTCTACCATGGTTCCATGAGCCGGTTGCAACACATTGCCCAGCAACAGCCTGAGATGGTATTGGATCACTTCGTTGAGGTGACCAACGACCTGCTCCCCCAGTTCTTGCCCGACCAGAGTTCTGGCGGTCGGGGACAAGAGCCGGTGAACCCTCGGCTGGTGCGCTACTACACAACTCAGGGATGGTTAGATAGGCCCCTTAAGCAGGGGCGCGAAGCCCGGTACACCTACCGGCATCTACTGCAACTGTTGGTGCTGCGCCGCTTGCTAGCGGAAGGGTATAGCGCCAGTTCCATTGGCGGTTTGGTCGGTAGCCAGACTGACCAGGCGTTAGAAAACATCCTGCAAGGAGGCGTTCAACTTGCGGTGGAGGCCGCAAACCCGGCACTGGCGTTTTTAGCCCAAATTCGCGATCGCCCCACCCCCCGCCTCAACCGCTCTGCCCCAGGAGAGCAGTGGTCAGCAATGCCAGCCTTTGACTCCCCCACGGCGGCTCCCGCCCCCATTACTCCCGCCCCATCACCCCCCAAAACCTGGACTCGTCTAGAAATTCTCGACGGTCTAGAACTGCACATCCGCCAGGACTTTATGGTTCCCGCCACTGCCCACGAGCGGGAGACCCTGTTGCAACTGATTGCAGACTATCTCACCCACCTGAAATCCTTTCGGAGATCACCATGACCCCACCCCAATCCACACTCCCCACCCTCGAGCTAATTCCACTCCACGGAGCAATCGTTGCCCACCAGCCCATCACCCTGGATGTGCTGGTGCGGATTACTCCCCCAGTAATTCCCTGGGAGGCGGAGCGCCTGCCCCTCAACCTGAGCCTGGTGATTGATCGCTCCGGTTCCATGCAGGGGCAAAAGATGCACTACGCCCGTGAAGCCGCCCGCTTTGCGGTGGAGAACTTGCTCCCCTGCGATCGCATCAGCGTGGTGCTCTTTGATGACCGCATCGAAACCCTGGTGCCCAGCACCCTGGCCACCGACAAACACACTCTGGTAGAGAAAATTCGCCAGGTCCAGGCGCGGGGCTCCACCGCCCTTCACGCGGGTTGGGTCGAGGGGGGGGGCCAGGTCAGCCAGTACCTCAACCCCGACCAGCTCAACCGGGTGATTGTGCTCTCCGATGGGCTGGCCAATGTGGGGGAAACGCGACCCGATGCGATCGCCCAGGACGTTCATGGTCTGGCCCAGCGGGGGGTGAGCACCACCACCCTGGGCATTGGCGATGACTACAGCGAAGACCTGCTGGCGGCCATGGCCCGCAGCGGTGACGGCAACTTCTTCCACATCGAGTCGGCGGATCAAATGCCAACTATTTTTGAAACCGAGCTGTCCGGTCTAGCCGCCACCCTGGGGCAACGGGTGAGCCTCGGCCTCGAGCCTGGCCCCGGCATCACGGTCATGGATGTGCTGAACGATTTTGACCAGACCAACACCCAGCGCTACAAACTGCCCAACCTGATGGTGGGTGCGCCGATTCAGGTGGTGGTGCGCTTGCAGGTGCCTGCCCTGAGCCACAGTCGTGAACTCCTGCAGGTGCGCCTGGCCTGGGATGATCCAGAGCTAAACAAGCGGCAGGTCTTGCGAGCGGGGCTAGAGCTACCCCTGGTCAGCCCCGAGCAGTTCAGCGACTTTCCGGCGAATGCCGGGGTCCAAGAGCAGGTGGCTTTGCTGATGGCCGCCCGCGCCCGGCGTGAGGCGATTCAGTTCTCGGATCAGGGGGACTATAAGGCGGCCCAGCGGTCCCTGGCCCATGCCCGCCTGGACATGGCCTGTATGGCCCCCAGCCCGGCTCTGCTAGAGGAGCAGGCCATTCTGGAGGATTTAGAGGCTGACTATCAGCGGGGGGCTGTCTCCAGTGCCCGCAAGAAGGCGTTTTCCCAGTCCTTTCACCTGTCGCGTTCGGGCAAATCCAAGCCGCGGCGCTCGATGGATGACCAATAATCGGCTGCCCTAGAGGGGGGATCGGCCCGGGGCTTAGGACTGCGGGCCGACAACTAGCCTTAGCGGTGTACCGCCTCCAGGGATGAACTGGAGGTCGCCGAGGCAGCCTGCATAGGCTCGAAATTTAACCTGACCCGAAAGTCCTGGTGTAGTGTATACCAAGAGAGCCTAAAAACCCGTTTTGCCCACCAGCAACTCCCGCTACCCTCCTGGCTGGTCTAACAATCCCTCAACCTGAATGATGGCGTAGTCCAGGCTGATGTAGTCCAGGCCTGAGTCAACTTATTTAACCTGGGTCACGCGCCAACTGAGTTTAAGATTCAACCAAAAGTTCCACAGGGTCACTAAGGCGATCGCAACCAAATTGGCCAGATAGGGCCAACGCTGGCCCAATACCCAGTTATAAATCAGGTTGAGGATGAGCACATTCAGCACTAACCCAGCCAGACAAATCCCATTGAACTTGAGCAGTCGCCGCAACCGGGCCGGCCAACCTCGCTGCCCCAGGCTGATATCTGCAAAGGTCCAGGCGTCATTCCAGATAAAGTTGTTGAGAATGGCCGTTTCAGCTGCGATCAACTTGCTACGGGTGAGGGGCAGCCCCAAACTGCTATGCAGCAGATAGAGAACGGCCATATCGACCAGCACGCCACTCAGCCCTACCACCCCAAAGCGAATAAACCGCTGTAGCGGAAAGTGCCGGTGCAGCTTAGACCACCGGCCCCTGGCCCGCAGCCGAAGCAGGTGATGGAGGTAGTCCAAATACTGACGCCAGGTGACCTTACTACGGCCCTCCTGGCGCTCTTGAAAGACGTACCCCACTTCGGTAATGGCTTGGATCTGCCCCCGGCCCAGCACTTCCAGCAAAATTTTGTAGCCCTTGGGGTTGAGAACTGGCCCCGCGATCGCCCGCCGTTGAACCAAAAAGTAACCGCTCATTGGGTCGCTTACCCGACCAACCACGGCAGGTAAGAGTAGCAACCCGATAATTTGGGCCCCCCGAGACAGCACCCGTCGGGCCAAGCTCCACTCACTGACTCCGCCCCCTTCCACATGGCGACTCGCAACCGCTAAATCAGCCCCCTGGGCCATGGCCTCAAGTAGGGATTTCAAAATCTCAGGCGGGTGCTGTAGGTCCGCATCGATGACTCCCAAAATCTGTCCCTGGGCAACTTGCCAGCCTCGAATAACCGCAGAAGACAATCCCCGCTCTGCCTGGCGTCGGATAACCCGCAGTTGGGGATAGCGATCGGCCAGGGCCAGACCCTGCTGCCAGGTCAAATCAGGGCTATCATCATCTACTAAAATCAGTTCATAGCGACCCGGCAACACCTCATCGAGTAGTTGTCCTAAAGCTTCCAGTAGTGCCCCCAGGGATTGGCCCTCGTTATAGGTTGGAATCACCAGGGAAAGCAGGGGTGCCGCCGAATGAGCTAGAGGTTGCTCCGGCACCGAGGTCGTAGGAGAGCTGGGAGAAACCTGTAAGGGCCCCGTGGGACAGGGCACTAACCGTTGCAACTGGGGCAGATAAACCATAGAATTGCCGGACAAAGCAGGACCGGTTCAGCCCCAGGTTTAGCGGCAAGGAGCCCCCTGGCGGCTAATCCTGAATCCGAACAAATTGACATAGCCAACCATAGTACAGTAGGGGCCGAACCGGGTAAACCGCCCCAGGGCCAGAAGCGGGAGTGGACCAGGCTAGTGGCGAGCCCCACCGCCTCTGTAATGGAGTGACATTGATGCTGTTCCAGTTGGGTTAATAGCCCCTGCAATAGCCGCTTTACCATCCAGGGCCCTTCATAGATCCAGCCGGTGTAGGCTTGCAGTAGACAAGCGCCAGCGGTGATCTTTTCCCAGGCATCGGTGGCGGTAAAAATCCCCCCTACCCCAATAATGGGCAGATGGCCTTGGGTGCGTTGGTAAATATGATGGATAACCTGGGTAGACCGTTGTCGCAGTGGGGCCCCGCTGATTCCCCCCGGTTCTGCCTCGATGGGCTGACCGGTGGAAGGCAACAGGCGCGTTTTGAGTCCCTCGCGGGCGATGGTGGTATTGGTGGCAATAATGCCCGCTAACCGATGCGCGGTCACCAGGTCAATCACTGCATCGATCTCAGCCCAGCTTAAATCAGGGGCGATTTTAACCAGAAGGGGTTTTTGGTCGTGGTTCTCGGCCTGGAGGGTAGCCAGAATGGGGTCGAGGTGGTCCGCCGCCTGGAGCGATCGCAGACCCGGCGTATTGGGAGAAGAAACATTCACCACAAAGTAGTCCCCATAGGGCCGCAGTTGTTGAAAACTAGCTCGATAATCCTCTGCGGCGGCGGCCAATTCCGTAGCCTTGGACTTACCCAGATTAATGCCGATGGGAATCGGGGGGCGTTGGACCGCCCAGATCTGGGCCAATCGATCCGCCAGGGCCGCAGAGCCCTGGTTATTGAACCCCATCCGGTTGAGCACCGCTTCGTCCTCCACTAACCGAAATAAACGAGGGGGAGGATTGCCCGGTTGCGCCCAGCGGGTGACCGTGCCCAGTTCCGCAAAGCCAAACCCCAACCAGGACCAGGCTAGGGCCGCTTCTCCATCCTTGTCAAAGCCCGCCGCTAACCCCATCGGGTTGGAAAAGGTCAAACCCCAGCAGGATTGCACCAAGCGCTGATCGGCCAGGCAAAATTGTTGTTGAGCCCAAGCCTGGGCTAGCTGTTGGGTGGCCCCAGGCTGGCCTAGCCAAGCTAGGGGGCCAATCACCTGCCGATGCAGCCTTTCGGGGTCCAGCTTAAAGCGGTTAAAAATCAGTGGGCGTAGCCATTGACGGTAGGGATCTTTCACAAATTTTCGGATGTAGACCGGGATGCAAGGGTGGTTTAATATCCAAACTACAGCGTTTTTGGGTCAAGTCAGGGGGCCACATGGCCCCAATGGCATACTACTTCCGGCGCTATCCTACAAAACAGAAACGGCATCTCCACCCTTGACTTTTCTGTTCCTGAGGCTATTCTGGGCAATACTTAGATGATCAGATATAGATCCCCTTTGGCGGGGGTGGCACTCCCAGGACGAAGACTGTGGCACTGCCTAAGACGTCCTTAGAGGGCATGCAACCGCCAGTCTTGAGGCCGGGGGCAGACTCAGAAGCAAGCCGTGTGGATTCTAGAACTCGGATCCTTCTCTAGGGACTCCTTGGTCATAGATGACTTGAGTCTTGGCATCAAGGTGCGTTCTACCATTATCGTGCCTGAATCTTGAGGAAATCCTTAGTTATACTATGGCGCCAGTGCAGCCCACTGAATCCTCCCTTGACCAACCCATGGTCTCCCTGTCCCGCCTTCTTAAGGCTCTGTGGGCGGCTCAGAATTCCAGTGATGCGATTTCCCTCACCTTAGCCCACTGCCATCAGGAGCTGGACTTCGATCTGGTCTGGGTTGGCCTCTACGATCGCAGTCGCCATCGCTTGGTCACCCATGGCTACCGCAGCTCAACTTCCCTGGCCAGCCCCCTGCGTAATACCATCAACCTCAGCCCAGGGGATTTGATGGAGCAAGCTGTGGTGCAGCGGCGGCCACTGATCGTAGCGGATTTGCAGAATGAAATTCGAGCCGGGGAGTGGGGCCAAATGGCCAGGGAGTACGCCCTCCAAAGCGCCATTATCTATCCCCTCAAGCGCCAGGAGGTGTGCTTCGGTCTATTAGTCTTGGCCTCTCCCCGCTGGGGATTAACCTCTTCCCTAGCTGAACGTTCCTACCTGGCGATTGTGACGGCGGCCCTGGCAGAGGTTCTGCATCGCTTTGATCAAGATCAACAACAACAGCGGGCTAAACGCCTAGAACAGCCCCTCATCTCCCTGGTCGGGCGGTTAGCGGCCCTAGACAGGGTTGATGACCAGTTGAGAGAAGCAGTGCAGGCCATCCAGCAATTAATTGAACCGACCCGGACCCGGGTTTTTTGGTTTGAATCCCAGGGCAACTATTTCTGGCAACGCCAACCCCCGCTCCCTAACCTCAGCCCAACTCCATCCGCAGAGCCAGCCCTACATCTGCCCGTCGATGAAATGCGGGGGCTGTTCCAAGCCTTTGCCAACCAGCCCCTGGTGGTCTTGGGAGACCGCCAGGGGGCGCTCAATGCCCTCGTCTCCGACCGGGTGATGCAGCAGTTGCAGGCCCAGTCCTCCATGGTGCTTCCTTTGACTCGCGGCGCCGACCCGCTGGGTTTTTTGTCCGTAGAGAGTAGCCTGCCTCGCCTCTGGGAGGAATACGAAAAGCAGTTTCTGATCGGCATCGCTCAGCTGCTGAATTTGGCCTTGCCCATGGCTGCCCACCAGGAGCAACAGCGCCATCACCAGATGGATGCCTACCTGACCGCTGGAGTCGTGCAGGGCATTCACAACGATAGTGACTGGCACCATGCCCTGCAGACCTGTTTTGAAACCCTCCGCGATCGCCTCGCCATTCAGCAGTTTCTGGTTCTATTACACCATCCCGACCGCCAGGGCTACGAACTCTGCTTTCAAGGGCAGGGTAAGCGGACCCGCCCAGCGGCTTCCTTCTGGCCCCCCCTGGATGCCGTGGATGAGCGTTTACTGGAGCGCCACCCCTCTCCCGTGGTAGTCGATAGTCTGATCCAGGATCTGAAGCTTCTGGCCTGGCGCCCTCCTCTGATCGACCTAGAAGCTCAGGCCGTTATGGCTAGCAACGTCGCACCGGGTCATGCTCCGGCGGGCGTTGTGGTGGTCACCGATGGTCTCAGCCGGCAGTGGACGGCGGCTGAGCAGTCCCTTTTGCAGACCTTGGCCCGGCAAATTGGGAGCCTTTTGAACCAGTGGCAGTTGCAACGCCAAATAGGCCAGCAGCGGGGGGCCTACGCCGCCCTCGAAGCTGGCCTTAAGGCCCTCCATCACGGGGAGGCCACAGACCAGTTGGAATCGGTCACCCTACAATACTTCCTGGATAGTTTGGCTGCCTCCACGGCCTGTTTAATCCTCTGGCAATCGGGGGAGAATCAAGCCCAAATTGCCCACCTGGTCAGCCAGGATGCCAGAGGGATGATCCAAGCCGACCAGCCCATTGCCCTAGCCCATGAGGCTCTGCTGCAGTCGGCTTTACAGGCCGAGGGGCCCCTGCTGCGGCCCATCAACGAACTGTCCCCCACCACCCGCACCTGGATAACCGCCCCAGGGGATCATTGGATGCTGATCTCAGCCCTGAGGACAGCTCCCCGCCACCGGGTGATGGGCTTCGTGGCAGTGGTGTCGGCCACGGCCCAACCCTGGAGCTCTGATCAGGTGAACCTCTTTAAGGTATTGACCGAGCAACTGGCCTGGTCACGACGGCAACGACAACTGACCCGATTATTGGCTCAACAACGGCAGGATTTAGAACACCTGAACTGGTATAAAAATCGTCAGATCGAGGAGACCCAGCGGACCCTGTATCAACTGATCCAGGCCTTCAGCCTGGCTATGGGCCAGGACGCGGGCCTAACCCACCACCAGGGTGAATATTTTTTGAGCCAGTTACACCGCCTGGTCGAGACCGGTCAAACCCTTCTAGACCAGGAGCGCTGGCAGCTTCAAAACCATGGCCAAACGATTCCCTTAATTACCCTGCTGAACCGTTTAATTGAGCGGATTACACCAGTACTAGAGCAGCGTCAGCTCTGGTCTAAGGTGCATAACCAAAGCCATGCCCTATTGGTTGGTAATATCTCAAAGTTCGAGCTGATTATTTCTGAAGTCCTCCTGGCGGCCTGTGAGCGATCCCCAGTCGGGGGACGCATTGACCTTTGGTGCCGCGTCTTAAACTCCAGTTGGTTGGAACTGTCTATCACTGACAGTGGTCAGTGTTCTCAGGCCCTACTCCAGGATCTCAAAGGCGCCCCTCCCCTGGATTTACTCGTCCCTTCAACCCTGGATCAGCCCCCAGGCCGGCACCTAGCCATCTGCAAAACCCTGTTAGACCAACTAGGTGGAGAAATCACCTTCTCACGTCTAGAGGATGGTCGTACCCACAGTCGCCTGCTGCTGCCCTTGGAAAGCAGGTCTAATCCAGCCTAGCCACTGTCGATGGCACCAAAATTCGTCTTTTCCCGGGCCCCAGATCTACTGGAGGGAGGGGGGAAGTTGTGGCGGAGTAACCCAGTTGGAACTGACTAGGGCTGTGGTGGGTATCACCTTCTGCAACATCGGAGTGCGCACAACCGCATTGTTGGCCAGGGTAAACAGAGGATTGGACAGAATGCCGGCCAGCGCCGTAACCACCAGAGCCAAAATCAAACTCACTTGCATG
>DVEE01000578.1 GCA_015295885.1 Leptolyngbyaceae cyanobacterium M65_K2018_010 | reverse complement strand
GTCAATGTGATTTTGTCCATGGCGTTGCAACTGGGGTTACAGCGATCGCTGCTCATCGCCTCCCTGCGCATGGTGGTGCAGTTATTACTGATTGGCTACATCCTGGAGTGGCTGTTTACTCAAGCGAACCCCCTGGTGATTTTGGCCATTAGCCTACTGATGACAACAGTGGCCGGTGTGGCAGCCGTGAACCGGACTAAACGCCGCTTTGTGGGCGTCTACTGGAATAGCCTACTGTCCGTGCTGGCCTCATCGGCGTTGGTCACTGGTTTTGCCCTAGTCGGCATTGTGCGAGCGGAAACCTGGTACGCCCCCCAGTACCTGATTCCACTGCTGGGCATGGTGCTAGGTAACACGTTGAATGGTATTTCCCTGAGCCTGGATCAATTTATGGAAGGGCTCAACGGCCAGCGGCATCAGATTGAAACTTTGCTGGCCCTGGGAGCAACCCGCTGGGAAGCTGCCCAGAGCCAGGTCCGGGAAGCGGTACGAATTGGCATGATTCCCACGATCAATTCCATGATGGTGATGGGACTGGTGAGTTTACCGGGTATGATGACCGGGCAAATCCTCGCTGGGGCAAACCCCATCGATGCGGTGCGCTACCAAATTGTGATTATGTTTAGGATTGCGGCGGGCACCGCCCTAGGCATTGTTGGAGTAGTGCTGCTGGCCTATCAGCGGTTGCTCAGCCCTGACCACCAACTGCGGCTGGATGCCCTTAAACCCAGGGGCCATGCAGTCCAGGGAAAATCCTACAGGTAGTCCCGCCCCAGGTAGGGTTGCAAAACCTCGGGAACTCGCACCGCGCCATTGGCTTCCTGGTAATTCTCAAGGATGGCGGCCATGGTGCGGCCAATGGCCAGGCCCGATCCGTTCAGCGTATGGACGTACTGGGTGCCTTTTTGGCCTGCTTCCTTGAAGCGAATGTTAGCACGGCGGGCCTGGAAGTCCAGACAATTGGAGCAACTGGAAATTTCCCGGTAGGTTCCAGAGGACGGCATCCACACTTCTAGATCATAGGTTTTGCCGCTGGAAAAGCCCAGGTCGCCGGTACAGAGGGCCAATACTCGGTAGGGCAGCTTCAGCTTTTGCAGAATGTCTTCGGCGTCGTTGACCAGGGCTTCCAGTTCATCGAAGGAGGTCTGGGGCTGGACGAATTTATACATTTCCACCTTATTAAATTGATGCAGCCGAATTAACCCCCGGGTATCTTTGCCGTAGCTGCCCGCCTCCCGGCGAAAGCAGGGGGTGAAGGCGCAGTAGTGAAGGGGAAGTTGGTCGGCCGCCAAAATTTCATCCCGGTGCAGATTGGTCAGGGGCACCTCAGCGGTGGGGGTGAGCCAGAGGTCGTCGTTGCGACACTGGAAGCTTTCTTCGGCAAATTTGGGCAATTGTCCGGCCGCGGTGAGGGCGGCCGAGTTGACCAGAAACGGGGGCATCACTTCTTGATAGCCAGCTTGGGTGTGGCGATCCAGCATGAAGGAAATCAACCCTCGCTCCAGGGCCGCTCCAGCCCCCATTAGGGCGACAAAACGACTTTGGGCAATTTTCTCGGCGGCCCGCTTAAAGTCCAAGATGCCCAGGGTTTCACCAATCTCCCAGTGGGGTTTAACCGGTTGCGGAGGCAGGTATTCATCGCCCCAGCGGCGCACTTCCACATTCTCGGTTTCATCGACGCCCACGGGGGTCGAGTCGCTGGGCAGGTTGGGTAAGGTCAGCAACAAGGCTTCAATTTGGGCTTTAAGCTCTCGTTCTTGGGGCTCTAGGGTTTGTAGTTCGGCCTTAACCCGGTTTCCCTCTTCCTTCAAAGCGGTGACTTCAGGCCCCTGGGGCGATGCTCCGGCTTTAATAGTTTGGCCCACCTGTTTGCCAATTTCATTGCTGCGGGCCTGGAGCTGCGATCGCGCCGTTTCCAACTTACGCTGCTGCTGGTCTAGCTCTAACAGTGGGGCCAGATCGTAGGGACCTCGCTTGCTCAAGGCGGCCTGCACTTGCTCCGGATTTTCCCGTATTTGTCTTAAATCCAGCACCGCCACTCCCCAACCTGAACATCAACGCCTAGCTGGCTCAACTGAGCCAAAATTCAGAATATCAGGAAATGAGGGTAGGGGCAGGAGGAGGGGGGTGAGGGCGGTGAGGGTGCCCCTCCCCCGTCATGGTCCGGTTCTGCTAGAGTACCTGCTCAACCTCGGCGATCTCGGGAATAAACTCCCGCAGGCGGCGTTCGATGCCCATGCGGAGAGTCATGGCCGAACTGGGGCAAGAGCCACAGGCGCCCTGGAGCCGCAGTTTAACTACAGGGCCATCGATTTCCACTAGTTCGACATTACCACCATCGGCCAGCAGGTAGGGGCGGAGCTCGTCTAAAACCTGTTCTACATTCTCAGAGGTTAGGGCCAGCGTTTCCATGGGACATTCCTTTTTGATGGGTTCCTTGACTAATTTCATTCTAAGGATTTCACTGCCCATTCACCGTTTGAAGTTCTATGGTTGATATTGGTGAAAAGCCAGCCATGGTACTATTTTGCTCCTTCTCATTTCTTTATGGTAGGGGGGGTCGTTCTTGCGTAAGCTAGGTCTTGGTTGGCATCCATGTAGACAAGCTCAACCTCAGGAGTTTCATCTCTAGTTTCCGGCTCAGCAGGGCCCGTTAGGCCAGCTTGAGGCCTAGGTTTCTGCCAGGGGCCTTGGCCTCGAACCTCTGAGGGCTGATCTATTCGTGATAGAGCGTAAACATCTTGAATGTGCACAAAGCAGTTATTAAGGAAGGTTTCCTATGCCATTTACCCTTGATTCGGCTCGCAACATTTTCCCTAGTACGTTAACCGCCGACGCCGTACCTGCCACCATTGCCCGGTTTACTCAGCTGAGTGCGGAAGATCAACTGGCCCTAATTTGGTTTGCCTACCTGGAGATGGGTAAAGCCATTACGATTGCCGCTCCAGGCGCCGCCAGTATGCAGTTTGCCGAGGCCACCCTGGAGGAAATTCGGAAAATGCCCTTCCAGGAGCAATCACAGACCATGTGCGATCTGGCCAACCGGGCCGATACTCCCGTTTGTCGCACCTACGCCACCTGGTCAGCCAATATTAAGGGCACCTCGATTAATTGCCCTTTGGCAGCCTTCAGGAGGCTGAAACCCCTGGGATCACGTTGTTAGTCTCACGAAAATCTGAATTTTTCGAGGTGCCCTTTAATCAAAACCTATTTAGTACATCGATATTGTCGTGATTTCAATGGCGAAGACAACCGAGTTCCAATGGTCAGCGGAAGAAATGGCTGTGGCTAAGCTAGCCTTTTCTAAGGCTTACAGGCGTGAAATCGATACCCTGGTCAGGGTGGTTCGTGACCGTGCCAGTAGCCTCAACACCATGGATGATATCTGGCAACTACACGACTTTTTAAGTGCCAGACGGCATGAGCTTGATGGTAAATACGACGATCGCGAGTCAGCGCTGATCTTTGTCTTCTCCAGCTTGGTGAAAGAGGGATGGCTCAGTCTCGACGAGTTGGCCGGCCTCGATCCAGAAAAGGTCTCTAAAATCTCGGCCCTGACTCGAATTTTGTAGGGGTTGTCTTTGGGCGAGAGAGTGGGGGCTTAACGGCCCTTAACCGCGGTGCCAATGTACATGACCCGGGTATCGTCATCAAAGCGGACGCGGAATTGTCCGGTGGTCTGGTAGTACCAGTAGGTGGCCCAATGCTCGGCAAGGGTGCTCCCAAACAAATTAAAGCCAGCCAGGTGAATGTCCTCCAAGCCGCTCTGGAGCAGCATTTGGGTCAGTTCTGACGGGGTTAAAAATTGCGACCAATTGTGAAGGCCACGGGGAATTTGGCGCAGCAGATCCTCCAAGAGCCAAATCATGATCAGGCGCGATCGCCCAGTTCGGTTTAGGGTATCAAAGCAAAAGACACCGCCGGGCTTTAGCACCCGGGCCATTTCAGTCACCGCCTGCTGAGGGTCAGCCACATGCTCTAGCACATCCACACAAACCACCCGATCAAAACTGTGGTCTGCAAAGGGCAGGGCTTCAGCTGTGCCCTGGTGATAATGAATCGAGAACCCCGCTTGAGTCGCGTGGGTTCTAGCGGCCTCAATACAGGCCACCGAGGGATCAATTCCCCAAACCTGGGCCCCCCGCTGGGCTAAAAACTCGCAGGTAAAGCCGCCGCCACAGCCCACATCCAGCACTTTGCTCCCGGCCCAGGCGGGCACCACCCGGTCAAAGTACTCAAACCGCAGGGGATTGAGCCGCTGCAGAGGGGCAAACAGGGCGTCCTCTTGCCACCAACGGCGAGCCTGCTGGTCGTAAAATGCCAAATTGTTACGGATCATGGCGAGGCCGGCTATGGATGTCTCCATCATCATTCCTACCTGGAACGAGGCCCGCTGTCTAGGGCGGACGTTGCGAGGGCTACGGGGGCTTGACCCTGCCCCTGAGGAAATTTGGTTGGTGGATGGTGGCAGCACCGATGAAACCGTGGCGATCGCCCAAAGCCTGGCCCAGCAACTGTCCTTACCGCTGACCGTGGTGTCTTCCCAGGTGCCTGGACGCGCCATACAAATGAACCTGGGGGCGGCCCGGGCCAGCGGCGACATTCTCTGCTTCCTCCACGCCGATACCCTGGTACCGGACGATCTGATTACGCTGATGCAAACCACCCTGGCCGATCGGGGCACGGCCTGCGGTGGGTTTATTTCCCTCATGGCTGGCCCTCGTACGACCCGCTGGGGCGTCACCTTGCACAATACCCTCAAAACCTACTATGCCCCGTTGCTGTTCCGCCCCCACCTATTCTTTGGTCAAGGGCTGAGGTTACTGTTTGGCGACCAAGTGATGTTTTGCCGTCGCAGCGACTTTGAGGCCTGCGGTGGCTACGATGCGGAGCTGCCCATCATGGAAGAAGCCGACCTATGTCTGAAGCTTTGCCGGTTTGGACGCATTCGCCAGATTAATCGCGTGGTGCAGTGCTCCGATCGGCGGGTGGCCGCCCTAGGGCCCCTCAAAGCCCACCTGATCTACATTCTGGTAGGTCTGCTGTGGAGCCTGGGAGTACCTGCCCCCATCGTCAAGGGCTTCTACGAGGAAATTCGCTGATTCAAGCTCCAGTCGTAGGGTAAATAGCGAACTTCGGCTGTTTTAGGCACAGTCGGCAAATACTGACCCACGTAGGCGGGGATGGAGGGGGCCACCTGCAAAAAATCCTTCTCGTACCACTTCAAAATGGGGCTGCAATAGAGTGCGCCCATCTCCGCCTCGTAACGCACCTTCTCGGGGTTATTCATAAACCGTTGGGCATCGGTATCCAGTTGGGCCTCCACAATATCAGGCAGATAGGCCTCATTGCGGAGAATGGGGCAGCCCACGGCGGCGCAGACCAGGGCAAAGTGAATGCGCGGTTCTTGAAACCGGCGCCTGAGTTGCTGATGCTCTATTTTGTTCAGGCTGAGGGATTCGCCGCCCAGAGTGTAAACCGGACGACTAAAAAAACGCAGAAAGGCCAGCCAGTTAGGGAGACCCAAAATTTGCGGCCGAATGGATGCCATAGGGTACCGGGCTAACACCTGCTGAATGGTGAGAGCATTGTAGAGGTTGATCAACAGAGCCAGATGCTCTTCCGGGGTTAACTCTGCCCTGGCTACAGGGCGGAGGGAATTGAGCCAATCATTGAGGGGTTGGGTGCCCTCCTGCTGCCAACGACCATAATCGACCTGGCCCTGGTCGTTAACGTAGGCCTGTAGCATAGAATCCCAGGGGGTGAAGTTCAACATCCAGCACACCTGCCCGGCGAAAAGGTGGGGTGAAGCATTAATCCATGACCATTACCCACTATCTTACTCAACCCTGGCGAAACGTACTCTGGTGGGGAGTTTACCGGTGGATCCGGCGCTCCTTTCCAGGGGTGCCGGGCCTGACTACCCAACAATTAGCCACCTGGCTTAGGGAAGGCCCGGCGCCGACCCCAGTCTTGCTGGATGTGCGGAGTGCCGAAGAGTTTGCCGTCAGTCATCTGCCCGGGGCACGCCATTGCCCTGACCTGGCGGCCTTTCAGGCAATGGCCCTAGAGGGACTCCAGCCCATGGTGGCTTACTGCTCGGTGGGGTATCGTTCTGCTCGGTTGGTCGCTCAGTTGCAGGCCCAGGGATTTACCCAGGTGTATAACCTGGAGGGGTCCATTTTTCAGTGGGCTAATGACCATCGCCCTCTGTCAGGGCAGGGGCACCCGACGCCGGGGGTACACCCCTATAATGCCCTGTGGGGTATGCTGCTGAAGCCGGGCTTGGGCCGGCCACCGACCTGATGGGGGCAGGGTAGTGGCTTTAGGACCCATTGCTACTGGTAAATAAAGAGGCGATTAGCGGCCCGGGTAAAGGCTACGTAGCACAGTTGGTTGCGCTCCACCACATTGGGGTTGACCCGCATGGAGGGCACATCGACAAACACATCCTGAAAGGTAGAGCCCTGACTTTTGTGGATGGTCAGGCTATAGGCATAGTCCACATGGTGAAATCGCTGCTTGAAATCCCAAAATTCCATCCATCGTTTTTCCTGGGCTAAAAAACTCAACCTGGCGTTGAACTCCCCCTGGCCTGCCTCGTGGAGGACCCGCAGGGTCTTAAAGTCTCCTTCCTCGGTTTCCACCTCTAAAATCCAAATCGGCCATTCGCCCTCTCGACCCCGGGCAACCTGGAGCACTTCGCACTCGGCCGAGGTCGGTAGCACAAGGGTTTCATCGTCGAGGCAGGGATTGATGGCAATCAGCCGTTCCCCCAGCACAAATCGCTGGGCGTTGGGACCGTAGATGGCCTTACGGATGGTCTGGTTGAGCTGGGCCACGCGGCGATTAGTATAGGCCAGGGCTCGCACCTGATCGGGGTTTTGCTGGTAAGCCGGACTGGTGAAGGCTCGAATCAGCAAGGTCTCCCAGGCTGGTCGGGGTAACACAAAACACCCCTCGGTTTTATCGGGGTTGGTGTCATGGCGGAACCGGGGCCAGCCATCCCGATCTAAATTCCGGCGAATGTCTTCGGCAATCACCCCGATCGCACCGCCGTAACGCACCACCTCCGTGAGTTCCGCCCGGTGGTGAATCTGAGTAAAACAGGCCGACTCGGGCTCATTCACCGGTGGCAGCTGGGCCGGATCGCCAACAAAGAGAATTTGGGTCTGGTGATACAGGTTCGAGACCGCATTGACCAGGAGGCCCCATAATTCCCCATTGACCATGGAACATTCATCGACAATCACCAGGCGGTAGCGATCAAACTGGCTTCCCTGCTTGCGATCGGGCTGGAACACCTGTTTGCCATCCTCTTCGTTGATCACTGGGCGTAGCCCCAGCAACTTGCAACAGGTCATGGTGTCCACCTCCAGCCGCCACTGAGCCGCCATCGAGGCTAGAACCTTGGTGGCCTTGTTGCTAAAGGCCGTTAGCACAATGGTCCGTTGGTCGCCCCGATCCCTCAGGGCTTGGATGAAAATCTGCAGCAGGGTGGTTTTACCGGTGCCGGCGTAGCCGGTGAGCAAAAATAGTTTCTCTTCACCTTGCACAAAGGCATCCAGGGCATCCAGGGCCACCCGCTGCTCTGCGGTAAGGGCCAGGGCCCTCCTACGGGAAGGTTTAGGGGTTAGGTTAGGCCGGGCCATGGATCGGGAACAGGTGTTCTATCTCCTAGCATAGTGCCGTTTAGTCCGGAACCAGAGAACATGGGATTGAAGGGATTAGCTGTCCCTACCCATCACCCTCAGGAGATCATCACCATGCAACTCGGACAAATTTTGGTCAAACAAGGCTTCATTTCGCCACAAGAGTTAGCCCAGGTGGTGCAAATACAGCCGCAAACGTCTCAGTTGTTAGGGGAATTACTGCTGAACCGGGGCTTAATTTCGGCGGAGCAACTGTCCCAGGCCTTGCAGGAGCAGGTCTGGCGCCAACAGGGCTTTTGGGTGATTGACTGATGGGCCCCAGAGCCCTGGGGTTATAGTAGCTTGGCCTGGGTGAATAGCTTGGCTGGCAGCAACCACAGCAAAGTTCCCCCTCCCACAGCGACCTGCGACCAGGTACTGACCTCAAACTCCAGGGCCGCCAGGGCGGCGGTGGGTACACGCAGGGTACCGCCCCCCATCAAGGCGGCTATGGTGGCCGACCAGGTTGGTTCATGGCCGACCAGCATGAGGGATGCATAGTCATCGGACTGCTGCTGAATCACCTCCAGCACCTGATCGACCTCAGCTTCGTAGAGGTCTTCGGCGATCGCCGTCGGGCAGGCCCAGCCCCCGGCCTTGATGGCTAACTCGAGGGTGGTTTTTGCCCTTAGGGCTGGGGAGGTGAGGGCAAAATCGGGCACTTTATCCATGGCGGCCAGTAGCTTACCCATGGCTTTGGCGGCCGAGATGCCTCGCTCGGCCAGGGGCCGGTCGCGATCGCGGTCGAAACTAGCCTCCCAATCGGACTTACCGTGGCGGAAGAAAATTAGCGTTTTAGTCATGATCGGCTGGCCTTTACCCTATCCCCATGGGCTAGGAAGGTTGGACAATGGCGACCTGCAGTTCTAGGTCATTGTAGTCATCCAGACTGGCCTGGTCTTCAAAACCCAGTTCGTAGAGGTTGCCATTGCTAAAGCGGGTGCGTTTGACTTTGAGGCCAAAGGCATTTTCCCAGGGACTATTAGGGGTTGTGCGATGATCCCCATCAAAATAGTAGGTGAAGATGCCCGTTTCTGAGGGAAACACAAACCAACCCGTCGGGGCATTGGTCGTAATTTCCTGGCGCAGGGCCGACTCCGGCGGCAGTTGGTTTTGGGGGCGAGGGCTGGCGTTTTCTACAAAAACCCGCAGCCGTTGCCGAAACAGCGCATCGCCCCCAGAAATGCGATACCAAACCTGGTGGGGGGTGTCTGGATTGGTGGTGAACACCGAGTAGGCAGTGGCCTCCGGCATAATCACCGGGTCGAATTCCTGCACTAGATTCCTGAGCGGGGGAGAGGCTGAGGTGCTTCGTTGGGCCAGGCTATGGGTAGCCAGGGGAAAGGCGATGAGGAGGACGGCAATCGCCACCCCCAACACACTGTAAACAAGACTGCGCCGCTGCATGATAGAGCAAAGGGTAGACATCAGGGAGGAAAGTGGAATCAACCCTAAAAATCAGGGTATCTAAGAGCCTAGGAGCCCTAACCAGCCAGCCGGCAGCC
>DVEE01000286.1 GCA_015295885.1 Leptolyngbyaceae cyanobacterium M65_K2018_010 | reverse complement strand
GGTCTCAACCTGTAACGGTTGCTACAGAGTCAATCATCGGGGGAAATGCCTGACCGAAAGATTAAGGTTGATGAAACGCCTGATTGCCCCCTCAATAGCGCAGGGTCAGAGCAATGGAGCGATGATCGGGCAGGGCGCCATCCTCCATCAGCATCACCTCGCCGCCCTTGGCCAGAACGGCTTCAATAATTTCATCGACGGCGTCGTCCATCACGTCGGTGCCACCGGGCTCGTCTACTACCTTCAGGCCCCCGTTTTCAGCCACTACCGCCGGAACGTGGTAGCCCTTTTCCACCAGGGGAAGCTGGCCCCGCCCTTCGTTAGCTAAACGCCACACCTCTTCGATTGTGGAAACCACCTTGCCCTCGTTCATGGCGGTATCCAGAGCATCTAAAGCCTCAGCCCGCTGCTTTTGGCGCTCCGCTCTAACGATGGGCAAGACCTGGGGCACCAGTTCCGAAACCGTGACTTTATCAAAGTTGCCCGTGATTGTCCCGGCCACTTGGGGGGTGTATTGGGACACTTCCTGGAAGAAGGAAATTTGGCGCACCACGCCCCCCAGAATGATCGGCAGGTTGCTAAGTCACGGTCGTTCGTAGCCCTTGACCTCAGTCACATTGGGTGGCTAAATCGGTGGCGGCAGATTGAAGCGCACTCCCGTCACCGAGGGTGTAAGTCCGTACAAAAATATCCGGCTGTACGCCTCGCATATCACCGCCCTGTACCACAATCACCCCACCATCCTGAAATTCTTGGGGGGTAGCCGCTGGTCCCGCAAAGACAAAAGCATTAGAACCGGGTTATAGAAAAGGGTCTCTAGAATGTACCCCGGGTCTGGGCGATGAAATTCAGATGATTAGGGAGCAGCGAGGGTGCCCCCGGCCCGGCAAATCTGCGGCCCTGGTGGCCCGGTGGAGTGGGTTTTCAGATAATCGCTGATCCAGTCGCAGCCCGCTTGCAGAACTTGGTCAGGGTCTACAACCCGGTCCAGGGGCCAGAGAATCACCACCTGGTCTAGCCCGGCGGAGGCAAGCAGGGGACCGTGGGAGTTGGTGGCAGGGTAAAAGGCGACATCGAGGGCGCGATCTTCGTGGCCTTCGAGGGTGAGGCGCAGGGTGCCATCCAGGGACCACAGTTTCACGGACTTATCCCAACTGGCGGAGGCGATAACAGGGCCCCAGTCGGCGGGGAGACCCGCATTGGCAGGGATAACGGTGACGGCGTTGACGCGATCGCGGTGCCCCTCCAGGGTGCGCACCAGGCCACCCTCCAGGCTCCAGAGCTTGAGGGTGCGGTCTTCGCTGGCGGTGACAAGGAATTGACCGTCGGGGGTAAAGGCCATATCCCAGATGGTATCGCGGTGCCCTTCGAGCACTCGCTGGGGTTGCGGGGTAAACGCTCCAGCCTCGTTGCGCTGCCACAGATAGATCATCTCGTCTAGACCGGCCACGGCCAACCAGTTCCCGTCGGGGCTATAGCTGAGGGCATTAAGGCGGTCAAGTAGCAGGTTTTGGGGGCTATCGGGCCGCTCTAGGTCTACCTTGTGGCGTTGCAGCGATTGGCTCAGGGTGCCATCGGATCGCCACAGCTTCACCTGGCCATCCCAACCGACGGTGGCGATTTCCCGATTGTCGGGGCTAAACTTCACGTCAAAGGCTGTATCAGTATGGGCGTTGACTGAGTTTAAAGGGGTGCCATCCATCTTCCACAGGCTCAAAACTCCCGCATTGCTAACGGCGGCCAGGGTTTGGTTATCGGCACTGATATCAATGGCCCAAATTTCCCCTTGGTCGAGGGTCAGGGTGCGCTGAAGTTGGCCCTCCCGGCTCCACAGTTTGATTGTGCCATCGGAACCGGAAGATACGATGGATGGGCCATTGGGAGACATGGCCACCGCCCACACCGAGGCGCGATGGCCTCGCAGGGTTGTAAGCAAAGGGGGCGACAATTGCCAGAGCCTCACCCAATTGTCTTCACCACCGGAGATCAGCCGCTGCCCGTCGGGGCTAAAGGCTAAAGCCAAGGTGCCGCTGGGGTGGGCGGTAATGGTGCGGAGGACGGTGCCGTCTCGGCTCCACAGCTTGATGGTATTGTCCCAACTGCCCGAGGCCAGGGTTTGCCCATCCGGGCTAAAGGCAAGCCGCCCTACGGTTTTACGGTGTTCGGAGGTGGTGTTTTGCAGGGTGCCGTCGGCGTTCCACCAGAGGATGTTGCCGTAGGAGTCCCCCGCCACCAGGGTTTGGCCATCTGGGCTAAAGGCCACACTTTGCAGTCGGTTTTCGCCCTCGGTGGAGGGGATGGGGTTCTGCAGGGTTTGCCAGGGGGTGCCATCCCGCTTCCACACCCTAACGGTGTTGTCGTCGCTGGCAGAGGCGAGGGTTTGGCCGTCGGGGCTAAAGTCCAAATCCCAAATCGTGCCGCGATGGCCGGTCAGGGTACGGATAAGCTGACCATCCCGGCTCCAGAGCTTGACCACGCGATCGCTACCGGCAGAGGCAATCCGTTCCCCGTCTGGGCTAAAGGCAACGGCCTTGACCGGTTTTGAGTGGCCCTTTAGGGTAGCCAAAGGAGTGCCATCTCGACCCCAAAGTTGCACGGTGCCATCATCCCCAGCGGTGACCAGGGTTTGCCCATTGGGGCTAAAGGCGGCATCGCGGGCGGCCCCGGGCAGGCGGGCCATCAAGGTGCCATCCATCCCCCAGAGCAGGGTGGCGTCTTTTTGGTAGGTGGCGGCGATCAGGTCTCCAGCGGGGCTCACCGCCACCCCGCGCACTCGACCCAGGTTGCCATCGAAGCGGTTCCCTTCCAGGGCTTGAAAGATGGCGCGGCGCAGCTCGTGATCGCTCAACTCTGCCAGTTCAGTCGGCACCCACCGCAGGTGGTCGAGCCGGGTCTTGGCCTGAAGAGCCGTCCATAGGGCATCGAGGCGATTACCGGAGACAAACTGGGCTTCGGAGAGGCGGGCGATCGCCTCAATTTCCCTCAACGTCGCCTGGTGGCGCTGGGCAAAGGCATAGAGACCCAAGCCACTGGCAATCACCAAGCCCACACTCACAGTGCCCAGCAGCCAGCGTTGCAACCGCCCGGCCCGCTGCTCCTGCACCAGGCGTTGCTCCACCTCCTTCAGGCGCTTGGCTTCCTCCGCCTGTTTCACCTGGTCTAGGTCGGTGCTGGTGCCAAACCACTTCACCACCTGGCCGCTGGCATCGCGAATGGGCACGGCCCGATTCAAAAACCAGCGGTAATGGCCCTCGGCGTCTTGCAGGCGCACCTCGGCCTCGTAGGGGTCGCCGGTGGCGAAGGCGTGGTCCCAGGCGGCCAGGCTGGTTTGGCGATCCTCTGGATGAATCACCTCATGGCGCTGGATGCCCTGAATGTGGTCCTGGGCAATCCCCGCAAAGTCGCTACCCTGGCGGTTGGTGTAGGACAGGGTGCCATCCGGCTCCACAATCCACACGATCTGGGGCACCGCTTCGGCCAGTTGGCGAAAGAAGCGCTCGCTCTCTACCTTAGCCTCTAGCCGCTGTTGAATGGATTGCCGCTCGGCGTCTTGGCTGGCGGCCAGAAATTGATAGTCCAGATCGCTCAGGCTCTTGTCCCTGGCCCAATGCTCCGCCTCCACCAGGGCACTGCCCCGCAGCAGATAGGTGGCATCCTGGCGGTGGCCGGCGACCCAACCTTCTAGGGCAGCGGCGTAGGGTCGCAACTGCCGCAGTTGCCGGTTCACCCAACGGAGGGTGAATACCTCGCGATAAATGCGGTTTTTGATCGCCAGTTGATTACCCTGGCGCACCACCAACCCCGACAGCAGCAGGTCAACTTGCTCTTGGCTGTCGTCGGTGTAGACGGGCTCCTGCTCCAGCAGTTGTTGGTAAATACCCAACAGCCGAGCGGTGCGGTTTTCGTGCCAGAAGAGATGGTCGCGAATGGTGCGCAGGTGAATCGGTTCATCCTGGGCTTCCCACTGGTCAAGCAGGCGCGATCGCACCAACTCCTCTACCCACAGTTCCGCCCTGCCCCCGGCCAGGGGCAGCGGCAGGGTCTCCGCCCGTTGGGCCGTTTGCACCGCTAGGTCGCACAGCTTTTGGGTCAAAAAGGGTTGCCCCCCGGTCCACTCTAGAATGCCTTTCAACACCCGTTCGGGGCTATCCACCACGGGCTCTAACCCCGGCAGCAGGGGCGCACTTTCTGCCAGGGTAAAGCCCGCCAGGGAAATGGCGCGGCCAATGTTGAAGGGGGTACGTTGTTTATCGGCCATCAGGTCTGAGGGGGTGGCGACCCCAAACAGGGCAAAGGTGAGGCGATGGTAGCGCCGGTCGTGGGCGCGCTGGTTGTAGCAGGCCCGCATCCAGGCAAAGAAGTCGTCGGTGGAAAACCCCAGGCTGAGCAGGCTATCGATTTCGTCGATGAAAATGTAGACCGGCAGTGCCTCCGCATCCGGTAGCAGCACGGTTTCCACCAGTTGGTTCAGTCGCTGCACCAGGGTGAGGTCCGAGTCGGCCTGCCACCACTCGCGAAAGTTAACCGCCCCCAGCAAATCCAAGCTTTGCAGCAAACTCATCACCACCCCGGCATACCACTGGCTGGGGGTGGCCCCCGTGCTACCCAACCGGGTCATATCCAGGTAAGCGCAGCGAGCCCCGGCTTGCTGGAGCTGAGCCTTAGCCCGCACCAGCAGGGACGATTTGCCCATCTGCCGGGCGCTAAACACGTAGGAAAATTCCCTGGTGGTCAAGGCCGCCAACAGATCCTCATCGGCCCGGCGCACCACGTAGGTGCTGGCCTCGGCCTGAAGGCAGCCGCCAACTTTGTAAATGGAAGGGGTGAACACGGGCGGGGCAGATGAGGATTGCGGTTCGCTCTATTATGCGATGGAGTTAAGTCCCTTAGTTGGCTTGCCGCTTATGCTAGATTGACCGACGAATACAGCAAATGTTGATCTTTGCTCAGTAGACTTCGTCGTGGGTACCAATATCTAGCAGAACAATGACCTCATTCTGAGTTGTTGGGTCTGCTTCAATCGAAAATACAATGCGGCAATCATAACCGCAGGAACACGCTTCAGCCCCTTACTTGTGCTTCTCTTGGGTAGAGAACCGCCGTATCCACGGTAGAGAAGTACTGATTTAAGATGCTGCTAGCCTTAAGTTAGCGATTACAGGTAGCTCTAGCAGATCTGTACTGAGGAGCCGTTTGGAGAAGAACAAAATCTCAAGGTTTTCAATATCACCAGAGTCTGGGTTTAAACGGGCGACTATTTCATCGCCAATCTCTTCTGATTCTTGCTCTGGGTAGGGTTGGCATTTATCAATGTAGAGGATGTCGCCGATCTTGTCGTATCGGAAGGTTAGCTTTTCTGCCATAAAATTCGACCTCCAGCTAATTTACGGGCTGTGTAGGCGGTGATAATCCAATGCCTTAAGTTGTCGTCTTCGCTAACTGTCGCAACTACCAGATGTCGTCCCGTGCGGATTGAGGCAAACCACTTAGAAAATAGAAGGGCTGACTCGTCTCTTTCGCTGCTACGGATCTGGTCTGGATTAGCAAGGGTTTCCTGAAGCTGCTCCAAGTAGTCTGGCAGTGTGCCCGGATGGTTGGTGGCAATGTGCTGCTCTCTTTCAGTCGATAGCTCAACCGTAGCATTGAGATAGGGACAGGGAAAGAGACATGTCATCGGGCTACCGCTGTCGGGCCATGGCGTGAAACAACGTTGGCATGGGTTGTTGCTGCGCCCGTCCATTGACAAACTCCCAGGCGGGGGAACCTTCGATGTTGGGTTGGCGCAGGAACGCCTGTAGCGGGGTGATGGTGGTGGGCGATCGCATAGGCCAACTCAGAGGTGGGCGACGGTTGTTTCTATTCTAGAGGGCCGTCGCCACAGGGTACGCGGTTACTCCTGACCGGCTGACCCAGAGGTCGATACCTGGCCTACGCGGCAAACAACACCTGCCGAAAATACTGGCGTCAGAGTTCGCGGCCTCGCTGGCAACGATGCTCGGTGTCCTACCCTAAATGGCGCAGGCTATACTCATCGGCTGGCTTCGCATCCAGCGTTCGGGCTTTGCCCCGTTTAGAGAGTTGGTTGGCTACCCCCTCTCATCTCTGGAACCATCAACTGTCGGGGCGCACGTCCATGCGATCTACCGTCGATGTCGCCCATTAATCCTAAGATTGACCACAACATCAGCAGCATTGTCAGCCAGCGATATGGTGCACCGGTGCTGTTTCGCCCAGTGCCCCCACTCTGGCTAGGCTACTGCATAGCCTGTATGTTCTCGAACATAGGGCGGATGAAACGCCAACACAATTTTTTCTTTAGGCACTCCTGCACTCACTAGTTCTTCTGTAATGCTGCCTTCTATGCCGTCGTAGTGCATCCAGATTTTGCCGTCTCGAATTTCTGCATGAACAATCATGCCGTGAATCCGTTTGTTGCCTTGCCAGCCTTCGCGCATTAAGAAAAAGTGATTACCATCCCGGCTAACTACCACATAGGTTTGCACATTACCATAGGAATAGGGCAAGTCTGCATAGTATTGCAGCGTGTTCTCTAGGGTTTTACGCCATTGATCGATTACTTCCATAAAACGATCTCCGTGGTAGTTGGGTTAAAGACAATCAGGTGAAAGCCTGGTTCCTCTAGCAAAAGTTGACCAGCTTCTTCAGCAAAAAGCGTCTGAAAAATCGTTTCATTGACTGCTAGATAGAGTCTGCGATCTGGCTCTTGCTTTTGTAGCGCTCTGGCGTAAAGAAAAAACTGTCCCCAGGCTGTTTCTAAATCGCTAATGGGCGATGGACTCAGGAAGCTTTTCACTTCTACAGCTATTTTCTCAGTGCCACGTTCAGCGGCAATTAACTTTTCTGCCCCCAGGTCAATAAACACTGAGCGCAAACCAATGGATAAAACTAGAGGGTCTGCGGTGATCAGCCATCCATCTTTCTCCAGTGCTGTGCGCACAATGTCGTGAAAGAAATCTTTGACAGGCATGGGACACAAGAACGATCCAGATCAATTCTAGAGGCTAGTCGATTCTAGGGGCTAGCCCCTACCTTCAGGAGATGTTTGGGATATTGCACTCCGCAAACAACACCTGCCGAAAATATTCCCGATAAAGTTCGCGGCTGATTTGCCAGCCGGCGGCTGAGCCCTTGACGAGCCCCATGCTCTCCAATTGGTAGGCCAATCGTGGATCTAGCTGAAGGGCACCTTTGCCCATCACCATTGTCCGCAGGGGGGCCATCAACTGGGGCTGCTGTTGCACGATCGCCAGCAGCTTTTGCAAAGGGCCCTGGTAGATGCCCTGGAAGGTCGTGCCCGTCTGCAACAGTTGGTCAAGGGTCAACGGCTCGTAGGTGAGGTGGTAGATCGCCCCATGCACCAGGGAAGGGTGGCCGCCCACCAGGGCCATCAGTTGCTCAACTTCGCGATTGCCCCAGTCCAGGCCATAGCGATGGGCCAACTCCAGCACCTGCGCCGCCGTAAACTCTGGCAGTGCCAGGGGCAGCCCGAGGTTAAAGGGAGAATAGTTGATATCCAGGGGCAGGTAGCGATCGGTGGTGTAGGCGACGAGCAGCCGCAGGTTTTGCCAGCGGGCCTCGTGGCGAGCCTCCTCATGCCAGGAGCGCAACAGGGGCAGAAAGGCTTGGGCGGTGTCGTTGTAGGCAAACAGCCGATCTAGCGTTTGAATGCTCAGTACCAGGGGAGCGTTAACCCGGGCCATCAGGTACTCGCGCAGGTAGAGGGTAGTGCTCAGCGGGCTGCCCACAAAGTCACTCCAGTGGCGGTCTAGCTGGGGCTCTAACCCCAGGCTAAGGGTGCAGGTCACGCAGAACCACTGCAAAAAGCGATCGCTATCCGCCAGGATCTCCAGGTCCACCTGTTGCAGATCGACCGTGGCGATCGCGTAGCCCAGGTGCTTGGCCTGGGCTAGCACCCGCAACACCAGGGAACTAGTGCCAAACCCGGAGGGAGCTTTGAGCCGCAGCACACAGCCGGGGTGGGTCAGTTCTTCGTAGGCGCGGGCTTCCAGGGGCGGGCGAGGAATGTAGAACGGTGACTCCAGGGGCAGCGGCCCCGCCGGGTAGACCTCGCTGGGGCGGGGGCGATCGTCGCCCGTGTCTTCCTGCTCTGTGGGGCCTGGGGCCACCAGGCCCAGGTGTTGACAGTCCGTTAAGGCCAACTCCAGGCCAAAGGCGCTAAAAATCAGCTTGAGCGATCGCAAATCCACCCCAGACTGAGCTGACCACAGCCGACTCACAGTAGAAGTCGAAACCCCAGCCCGATAGGCAAGCTCTTCCTTAGAAAGCCGCTTGCCCTGATTCTCCAGGGTTTCGACCCGCTCAATCGCCTGTCGCAGCCGCTGAGTGCCTGCCGCCGTCAGGGTCGCACCTCGTTTTCTGCGGGAGTGGGGCAGGGGCTCATTCATGGGCAGGGTTTCTTCTAAATACAATCCCGCTCAACCGATCACATTCTAAGGACAATCTTAAATTTTATTCTGCTGACCTTAACTGACTTATCTGACATTGCTGCCGGTGTTGTCCTTCGGAAAGATGGATGCGAGTACTTGCTGAAGCTCTCCGTGGGGAGAGTGGAGGGTCTTAGGCTGGCTCTAGGGAAGTCTCAAAGTTCGGATAGCCCTCTTGGAGATTTATGACAACCGCATCTTCCTATTTCTTGCAGCAAGCCTCCGTTTTACCCTGGTGGCAGCGGTTTTTAGTGGCGGTGAGCGTAACGGCCCTAGTTGGGCCGGGGTTTGCCGTTGCAGCCCAGGCGGAAGATTTTCCGGTAACCGAGCGTTCCACCTACGTCAATGTCTGTCGTCGCGTTAACACCACCACCGAGGTCTTCAACAACTCCCGCCTGGGCCCAGCTTCGGCCCGGGTGGGGACGATCACGGCGGGCACCAATGTCACCCTCACCGGGGTGCTGGATGCCGGGCGGGCCCAGGTTTTTCTGCGTAACAGCGATGGATCTATTCGGGTATTGGGCTGGGTGAATGCCACTAACCTGGGGCCTTGCAGCGGTAACACCGTCGCCAGCACCCCCGCCGCCACCGCCAGTAGTGGCGCGGTGTGCTATCGAGCCGCCACCAATCTGACGGTGCGCTCTGCCCCAAATTCGGGGGCAGCCATCGTGGGGGCGTTTAAGGCGGGGGATACAGTTCATGCCACCACTAACCCACCCACGGAACAGACCTCGGCTGGGGATAGGCGGGTGTGGACCCAGG
>DVEE01000104.1 GCA_015295885.1 Leptolyngbyaceae cyanobacterium M65_K2018_010 | reverse complement strand
GGGGTGGGGGGGCTTCAGATACGCTCCCCCTCGCTCTCAATTCCCCCCCCTATCCCCTTAGGTGTCGTACATTAACCCTTCGATCGCCTCAGGGTTTTCTTCCAGGTACTTGTCAAAGCCCGATTGCTTGGGCTTTTGATGCTGGTGAGAAACTTCCGCCCGCATTTCTTCGACGGCGTCCCAGGCGGCGGCGGCTTCTGGAGAGGTTTCGCCCTTCTCAGCCGTCACCTGGTGGGCGTAGTCAATGGCCTGTTGCAGCTCGTCGTTAAACTTTTGGCTGTCAACACTCATAGTGGATACTCCTCAAAATCGAACTAACCGAACTTAATCATCTCGCGACCTGCCATCTGGGGTTGTTGCCCATGTAGCAGCGGCTCAATGGTAGCCCGAATGCGATCGGCGGAGGGAGGGCAGCCCGGCATGAAAATATCGACGGGCACCAGTTCGTGGATAGGGGTGACCCGATCGATGAGTTCGGGCACGATGCCAGGGGCGTGGGGCAATTGGGGATTCGCATCCGCTAACTCCAGGTAGCCGCGCTTAAGGACGCCCTCGGCACTGTTGCGCAGCATATTGCGCATGGCCGGCACGTTGGCCGTCACGGCACAGTCGCCAAAGGAAATCAGGGTTTTGGTTTTACGACGAACCTTGTAGATCAACTCCAGGTTGTCTTCGTTTGCGATCGCCCCTTCCACCAGGCACACATCGACGTTGTCGGGATAGTCCTTCAGGTCGCAGCCCACCGGGCTATAGACCACCTCCACTAGATCAGCCAGGTCAATCAAAAACTCATCCAAATCCAGAAACGACATGTGGCAGCCGGAGCAACCCGCTAGCCATACCGTGGCAAATCTTATCTTGTCCATTGGTGCTTCTCCCGTGCGGCGGTTAAGAATTCGAACTTGGGCGCATCGGCGTCTTTTTCGCCCGTGGTACTACCCTGTTTGAAGATAGCGCCGGTGGGGCAGGCATCCACACATTTACCGCAGGAGGTACAGGCATCTACCTCACCCCAGGGCTGATTCAGGCCCGATACGATGTAGGCGGCCGCTCCCCGCTGGGCGACATCCCAGACGTGGGCTCCTTCCACCTCATCACAGACCCGTACACAGCGGGTGCAGAGAATGCAGCGGTTGTGGTCAATGCCAAACAGGGGGTGGGAGAGATCCACATGGCGATCGGGAAAACGGTAGGGAAAACGGCTGTGATCCATTCCGACTTCGACAGCCACATCCTGCAATTCACAGTTGCCGTTAGCGACGCAGATGGAGCAGACATGATTGCCTTCCGCAAAAATCAGCTCCACATTCATGCGGCGATACTCTTGCAGCTTCGGCGTTTGGGTGTGAATCACCATGCCCTCCCATACCTCGGTGACACAGGACGGCAACAGTTTATTCATGCCTTCAATCTCTACCAAGCAAAGGCGACAGGCCCCGACCGGGGTTAACCCCTCTAGGTGGCAGAGCTTGGGAATCCTGACCCCAGCCTCCTTGGCGGCCTCCATAATGGTGGTGCCGGCCTCTACGGCAATGTCTTGGTTGTCTATTTTGAGGGTTTTGACGGACATGGTTTAGCTCCTTCGCCAGTACACACCAACACCAACTGCCCCGGCACTGCGCCCTGATCCAAAAGCCGATGGGCCGTCATGGCCTCCTGGAGGGGCAACCGCTGGGCAATCACCGGACGGATACGCCCTGCCGCCAACCAGTCCAGCAGCATGCCAAGATCCTGCTTAAACCAGTCGGGGTGTTGCTGCTTCAATCCGGTAATGCTGTAAAACCAAACCTGTTTGCCATCGGGCCACAGCTTGAGTAGCGCCATGAGAGCAAAGGTGGCCAAAAAGACCCACTGGCGTTGACCACTGCGCAGGGCGGCGGAAAAGCCGTAGCAGACCAATTGCCCCCCCTTCGCCAAGGCTCGGTAAGATTGCCACAGGTGTCCCCCGCCAATACCGTCAAAGACAGCATCAACGCCCTTGCCGGTCAACTCACGGACGCGCTGGACAAAGTCTTCTTGTTGGTAATCAATGGGCCTGGCTCCCAATTGCTGCACCAAGGCTTGCTTGGCCGTGGAAGCCGTGCCGTACCTGTCCAGGCCCAAAATCTGCCCGATTTCCAGCAGGGCCGTACCCACGCCGCCGCCGGCCCCATGAATTAACACCCGCTGCCCCGCCCGCAGGTGGGCCACGCGGTGGATCAGTTGATAGGCGGTGACATACTGCAACGCCAAGCAGGCGGCTTCGTTGGCATCCACCCCGTCGGGCACAGGCACCAGTTCCTGAGCGGCCACACAGAGGTATTCGCTATAGCCCCCGGTGACGGTGAGGGCCACCACCCGCTGCCCCAGGGCCAAGCCGGTCACCTGTTCCCCTAATTGCTCAATGATGCCGACCACCTCATAGCCTGGGGAAAAGGGCGGCTTGGGAATGCCGGGGTACATCCCCTCTCGAATCAGCACATCGGTGTAGGCGGCCCCCACGGCCAGCACCCGCAGGAGTACTTGGTCGGGCCCAGGATAGGGCAGTTCGGCCTCTTCCACCAGTTGCAGGACTTCGGGACTGCCGTGCTGGGTAATGACTACACGTCTATAGGTGGGCATCTTGACCTCCTAGGCCCCCGAGCACCCTGGCTTCTAGTACCATCATGCGCTTACCCCGTGGAGAGCGGCTTGGCCGTTCAGGTATTCTGGTTCGACCAGGAGTGCCTCGTACTCTTCCCGGAAGTATTTGAGGGTACTGAGCACTGGGTTGGGGGCGGTTTGGCCCAGGCCACAGAGGCTGGTATCGCGGACCATTTCGCAGAGGGCTTCCATCTTGGCCAGGTCGTCGCGGGTGGCCTGGCGTTTGAGGATTTTGGAGAGCATAGCGTAGAGCTGCACCGTGCCCGTGCGGCAGGGCACACACTTGCCGCAGGTTTCCCCCCGGCAAAATTCCATGTAGAACTGGGCAATGCCGACCATGCTGGTGGAGTCGTCCATCACCACCATGCCGCCGGATCCCATCATGGAGCCTACCTGGCGCAGGGAATCGTAATCGACTGGCGTATCCAGCATGGATTTGGGGATACAGCCCCCCGAGGGGCCGCCGGTCTGCACTGCCTTCACCTCCCCATCGGGCACGCCGCCGCCCATATCTTCCACAATTTCCCGCAGGGTAATGCCCATGGGCACTTCGATTAGGCCGTTGTTACGGATTTTGCCAGTGAGGGCAAAGATTTTGGTGCCCTTACTGTTCTCGGTGCCGATGCTGGCGTACCAGTCAGCTCCGTTCCGAATGATCGCCGTAATATTGGCCAGGGTTTCGACATTGTTAATCAGAGTCGGACATTCATACAGCCCCTTTTCCGCCGGGTAGGGTGGTCGGGGGACGGGATTGCCGCGCCCGCCCTCGATGGATTGAATTAGGGCCGTTTCTTCCCCGCAGACAAAGGCGCCCGCCCCAATCCGAATATCGATCTTGAAGTCAAAGGGGGAATCGAAGATCTGGCTGCCCAGGAGGCCGTACTTTTTAGCCTGTTGAATGCCCTTTTGCAAACGGGCGATCGCCAGGGGGTACTCGGCCCGCACATAGATGTAGCCATGGTTGGCCCCCACCGCGTAACCGGCGATCGCCATTCCCTCTAGAACTAGATGGGGATCGCTCTCCAAAATACTGCGATCCATAAAGGCTCCGGGATCCCCCTCATCCCCATTGCAGATGATGTATTTCTGATCCCCTGGCATTTTTGCTACTGTGGCCCACTTCAGGCCCGTGGGGTAGCCGCCGCCGCCCCGACCCCGCAGACCGCTCTTGGAGATCTGCTCCACCACCGCCGCCGGGGTCATTTCATAGATCGCCTTGTGCAGGGATTCGTAACCGCCTACGGCAATATATTCTTCGATGCGCTCCGGATCAATTTTGCCGCTATACTCCCGCACCACCCGGGTTTGCCGGGCAAAAAAGGGATGCTGGGAGTCCCCTAGTATAGGCTGGGCCGTTCCGCCGTTCATGGCCTCAATGATGCTAGTGGCTTGATCCGGCACTACCTCTTCGTAGAGCAAGTCATCGGGGTCAATCTGAACAAGAGGACCGCGGCCACAAAAGCCCATGCAGCCCACTCCAATCACTTCAACCCGGTCCTCCAGGTGATGCTCCTTGACGGCTGCCTGAAGATTGCCATAGATGCCCATGGCATCGGCGGCCCGACACCCCGTTGAGGTGCAGCAGTGAACCCGGACCGGCTTTTGGCGAGCCTTTTCTTCGCGGGCGATTTCTCTTAATTCTTGTAAATCCATAGGGAATCTCCTGGGGGAGTCGAGGATAGGGAAGCCTTGACCTTGGGTAAGGGATCAGGACTCTCCAGCCCAGATCTTGACCTTGGCAACGGCCTCTTCCGGGGTCAGCTTGCCGCCTACGGTGCCGTCGAACACAACCGCTGGGGCGATGCCACAGGCCCCCAGGCAGCGGGCGGCCATCAGCGAAACCTTACCATCGGGGGTAGTTTCGCCCAGTTCTATGCCCAGTTCTTCCTGCAGCTTTTCCAGCACCTTGTCGCCACCCTTGACGTAGCAGGCGGTGCCCATGCAGACTACGCAGGTATGAGCACCACTGGGCTTCAGGGAAAACAGATGATAAAAGGTGGCAACCCCGTAGACTTTGCTGAGGGGCAGCTTTAGACCATGGGCTACGTAGTCCAGCACGTCCTCTTCCAAAAAGCCAAAGGCTTCCTGGGCCACGTGAAGCACTTCAATCAGGGCATCGGGCTGGTACTGGTGCCGCTTCATGGTGATATCGAGGCGCTTGAAGCGGAGGTCGGGCTTGGCCGACTTTTCCTTCACCGCTGGGGTAGCCGACTCAACGGTGGATGGGATAGCAGTGGGTGACATAGGCACAACCCGGTTAAGGAAAGTTGCCATGGCCGTAGCCAGGGCCGTGATTTGATTGCCAACAATGCGAACTCAAAGCGCAAATTCAAAACAACGATCAAAAAGAGTTGGTTAAAAATAGTCGGACAGAAATTTAAGAAAAACTTTCGATTTTATCTTTGCCAAATGGGGTGTTTCTATCCGGTTTCCTTCGCCTAGGAAGAGCTTCAGCTAGAGCATTCAACCCTGCCAGGAAATTGGGCATCATGCGCCGTCTTGGCAGCACCACTTTGACAATGTTGAGGTTGCGGAAGTCCTATAGAGAGGCGTTTCCGCCTAAGCTTCACGTTATCTGATCCCCTCCTAAAAAGCAGGGGTTAATTTACAGAACTATACTCTTTGAGTCACAGATTTTTTTAAGAATTGAATGGCTTTAGATCTCGACCTGACGGCCTCAAATCGGCTTGGCAGGGTGGGTTTATCCACAAGGTTAGGCCGCTGATATCGTCATTTTTTTCAGTCAAAATTTCTCGCTCGAGCCGATATTGTCAGAGAGTGGCGACAAATAATTAGACTCACCGACCTATGGACCTGGGCCGGTGATGGCTCGATCACCATTGACCTGGGCTGAAGCCCCAGGACTCACCTCGAAGGGCTCCCGAGCAGTCCCGAAGGGAGCGGGGAGGCAGTCATCGCGACACACCTAACGGCTTATTCTGAGATGCCAATCCCCGCCGTTATCCCAACTTGAACCGGGGATTAGACTAGAACAAAGTCAATTGGGCAATTGCCTGTAAAAGTTCGCCCGTTGCTTCTGCGGCCCATCCCCCCTCGCAGCGACGACCTGACTGGACAATAAAGCGCAAGGCAAAGGCCTCGGGGCGGCCTTCTGCCTCTAACCAGAGCAGATCCGATTCGACTTCGCAGGTCAACCGCTCTTCATCCATCAACTCCTGGGCAAGGGTCTGAATCTGGTCAGCCAACCGTTGAGCAAGGCGGCAAAATTCCTGAAACTCCATCGCCGTAAGCTCAACGGCCCAACTTGAGCCACCTAATAACCCCTGGTAATCCGCAGCCTGGCCGTGCCAACCCAGGCGCCAACCGACCCCTTCCTTTACAAATCGATCATCCATGGACCCAAGCTTTCTGAAGGTGCGCAACACCAACCCCTGAGCCCAGGGTAGAGAGTCTGACCGAGGCAAACGGGCTAACCGGCTAAGAAGCTTAAGCCCTCTATCCCGGCACTTCCCCACCCCATGGGCTCAGCCCTATTCGCCGATGATCTCCGGTTGCGTGAGCTCGTCTGACATTTCAATAATGGCCCGCAACACCGGCTTCATTTTGGGATCCTCAAAGTTTTCAAAATCCTCAAAGCGGCGGCGTTGAGCCCGATTGGCTACCTGTACAGTGATTCGATAGCGGTTCGAAGCAGCCCGAATCAGATCTTCGCTGCGGCGCATGATTTGCGTACTGTCGAAGGGAGAACGCTTAAGCATGGAGAACCTATCTAAACGAATACGAAGCCCTATCCTACCAAGGATTGGGATCACATGGCTTTATCCACCCCAGAAGTAGAAAACCAAATCGTTCAGAACCCTACTTGCCCATGCTATGATCGTAGACTGTGACTAAATACACTGTCTAGCCATGCCGAAATTGAAGTCTCGTAAGGCGGCGGCCAAGCGTTTCCGCCGCAGTGGTAGCGGCAAAATTATGCGCCGCAAGGCCTTTAAGAATCACCTCCTAGAGCACAAGAATGCCACTCGCCGGTCTCGTCTGTCCAAGATCAGCACGGTTTCTGAGGCTGATGCGGCCAATGTAGAGCTGATGCTGCCTTACCTATAGCTCCCTTGGGGGCTAGGCTAGGCCCACCAAACGATTTGCGTTTAGATTGTCCAGGTTTGAAGTCTAAGGATTAAAACAGTCATGGCACGTGTGAAGCGCGGCAATGTGGCCCGGAAGCGCCGCAAAAAGATTCTAAAGCTGGCTAAGGGGTTTAGGGGGTCTCACTCTAAGCTATTTCGCACCGCTAATCAGCAGGTGATGAAGGCTCTGCGCTATGCCTACCGCGATCGCCGCAACCGCAAGCGCGATTTTCGTCGCCTCTGGATTGTCCGCATTAATGCCGCAGCCCGGATGCATGGCCTCAGCTACAGTCAGTTGATGGGCCAGCTGAAGAAGGCCAATATCGACATTAACCGCAAGATGCTGGCCCAGATGGCCGTCCTCGATCCCGACGGCTTTGCCCAGGTGATTGAGGTGGCGGGCAAAGCCTAGCATTCGGCTGATCAGCCGGGTAGCTCTGGCAACCAAGCCTGGCCCTGCCAATGCGATGGGTGATATACGGACTGATGTTAATGGTGGGGGCGCAGATGGCTGGGCCCCCTCTTGGTGTAGCCGCCGATCTTGAAACGATCCAAGCCCGGGGCTACTTAATTGTGGCCGTACGCGATGACTGGCCTCCCCTTAGTTTCCTGGATGCAGCCGGCAACCTGGCAGGTCTTGAGATAGATCTGGCTCGGCAACTAGCCCAGGTAATTTTTGATGACCCCAATGCCATCCTATTTGAGACGGTATCCAATCAGGAACGCCTACCTGCGGTACTAGAGGATCAAGTGGATATGGCCATCGCCGGTCTAACGCTGACTCCAGAACGTCAGCGGCTGGTGAGCTTCAGCCTGCCCTACTACCTGGATGGAGTGGGCTTTTTGGTGCGAGATCCTCGGTTTCAACGGTGGCAAGACTTGCAGGGGCAACGGATCGGCCTGTTACAGGGCTCCAGTGCCATTCCGGTGGTGCGCCAGGCTCTGCCCCAAGCCCATTTAACTCCCCTGGCCAGCTACCAGCAAGCATTGTTGCACCTGGAGCGTGGCCAGATCGATGCCTTTGCCGGGGATGGGACAGTGCTAGTGGGATGGCAGCAGGAGCAGCCTGGCTACACCCTACTGCCCGGTTTACTATCGGCCTATCCTTTGGCCATCGCCCTGCCCAAGGGCACCCAGTACAGTGACCTGCGGAACTTGGTGAATCAAGCCCTGGGCAGCTGGCATGATAATGGGTGGCTAGAGGATCGGATCAGGGTCTGGGGACTGCCCTAACTCATGCCAAGATAGATAAACACCTGTAGGAACCCCCTTGAAGCATGGAGAATACCAATCTACTGTTGACCTACCTGAGTGTGTTGCTGGTGCTACTCAGTATTGCGGCCTTCTTTGTGGTGCGTCAGGTCCTTAAAACCCGCCGCATTGAGGGTACCCTCTCCCGACTACAGGCCAAACTCACCAAAGAAAAGGGCACTGCCCAGGAGTACTACGAATTGGGTAGCCTCCTGCTCGATAAGAAACTCTACACCCAGGCCGCCCTTTACCTGCAGCAGGCACTCAAACAGCTCGATCAAGGCGAGGGGGAGAATGCTGCACTGGTCTATAACGCCTT
The DNA here is from genome assembly GCA_015295885.1 of Leptolyngbyaceae cyanobacterium M65_K2018_010. Classification (GTDB taxonomy): domain Bacteria; phylum Cyanobacteriota; class Cyanobacteriia; order Phormidesmidales; family Phormidesmidaceae; genus Nodosilinea. Next base: position 957 of record DVEE01000104.1, on the reverse strand, counting down.
GGGTTATGCCTACTTTGCCCAGGAGCAGTACGACCTGGCCATTCGCAACTATAAAGAAGCGCTTAAAGTTGCCCCCGATTACGTCACCGCCCTCAATAACTTGGGTCATAGCTATGAGCGCAAACAACTGATGACTCAAGCCCTGGAAACCTACGAAAGCGCCCTGGCCCTTGAGCCCACGAACCCGACGGCTAAGCGTCGGGCGGAATCGTTGAAAAAACGGCTGGTCACCTCAGGGGATAAGAGCTAGCTAGGGCTCTGCTGAGCGGGCGGCATTCTCTCCCTCTCAGGGGTTTAACTCAGCCAGGCGTCAATATCCTGATCGCGCAGGTAGCCCACCAAAATGGGGCTAATGCCCGTTACCAGGGTGACGAAAACCACTAGAATCAGCTGTCCTAAACTCAAGCGTCCCAGCAGGTCGGCCAGGGCCAGACTGCCCCCAGCCGGTGGGCGGCCCACAAACCAGGCGTTGCAGGTGAGCGAAGTCCACAGGTCTACGGCGATCGCCATGGCCCACACCAGACGCAGCAACAGCAACGGTAAACTGGCGGCGCTAAAGCGCTGCCGGCGTTGCCAGAGGGATCGGGTGGCGAAGCTAAAGGCCACCACAATCAGCGTACCAATCACCGCCAGACTGATGATGACTGGGTGTAGACTATCGAGAATCAACAAAATGCCTAAAAAGGTTGTGACCAAATCCCAAACGGTGCTGAGCTGAAGGGCGGCCATGAGCACCAGTTTTCGTAGGCTAACGGATTGAGGCCCCTGCATAAACAACCTGGCGTAGATGCGGTGAGAGTTGGCTTCACTCTAGCGCTGCCAGAGTGAGAAGGACGGAAAATGCAAGGTTTCTTCTTCAATCACCCCTGACGTAGGGGATTCTAGGCCTCCGTGGAGGCGCCCCCTCGATTTTGGCCAAGACTAAGCCTGCGCCGGTAGGGGCAGATTGCCCCATGG
>DVEE01000294.1 GCA_015295885.1 Leptolyngbyaceae cyanobacterium M65_K2018_010 | reverse complement strand
CACCAACTGCAGGGGAATTTTCAGGGCGCTCTCTAACTCTCGGACAATCAGTTGACCCGCCCCAATATCCTGCCGGGGGGTCGTGACCAGCACCCGGGCGCTACAACGAAGGCGCCAATCAATTTCCGCTAGAAATAATTCCCGGGCCTGGTTGAGGGAACAGCCCTGGCGCAGCAGTTCATCCAGGCCCGATTCCACCACGGCCCGGGCCTGGGGAAATTCATCCCAGAGGGCCGACTGGGGACGGGCACTTTCGCTAGTTCCCTGTTCCCGCACGTAGATGCCCGAACCGGGGAGGGCCTCAACCACTCCGGCGTCTTCTAACTGGCGATAAACCTTACTAATGGTGTTTCGGTGTAGGCCGGTGTGCATGGCCAGTTGGCGGGTGCTGGGCAGGCGGTAGCCGGGGGGATATTGGCGGGAGGCAATGGCAAACCAAATCTGGTCGTAAAGCTGAGTCGACGCGGGAATCTCGCTATCGGGCTGAATGTGAAACTGCACCACTACATTGACCTCCAGGCTATTGCCATGACACCACCGCCGGGATGGTGGGTAATACTGCTAGTGTATAGCGTGGGCTAAATCCCGAACCACTGAGCAAATCAGTGTGCCCCATTAAGGCCTCTGCCTTCGATCGGCTGGGCCAATCTTTAGGTTTTCTAAGATTGTTAGAAGCCGGCCTAGGGGTTTGACATTTCTCCAGAGGACAACGATAAGGTTAAGAGTGTTCCTCCCTCTAATCCCACTGCCATGCCCTCCCTTGTACGCTCTGAAACCGTTTCCATCTCCAGTGGGGATGAACCTATTCCCGCTTACCTGGCAGAGCCTTCTCGTCCGGGTACCTTCGGCGGCGTAGTGGTCATTCAAGAAGTGTTTGGGGTCAACAGCCACATCCGCGAGGTGACCGAGCGTTTGGCTGCGGCCGGCTATGTGGCCCTTGCCCCCCATATTTACCATCGTCAGGTGCCAAATTTTGACGTGGGCTATACCGAGGCCGATTTAGAACTGGGCCGTCGCTACAAGATGGGCACTCGCGCTGACGAGCTCTTGAGGGACGTGCAAGGGGCGATCGCCTACCTCTACAGCAAAGACAACGTGAGCCGGGCCGGGGTTGGCTGTATCGGCTTTTGCTTTGGCGGCCATGTGGCCTACCTGGCTGCCACTCTGCCTGAGGTCAAGGCCACGGCTTCCTTTTATGGAGCGGGCATTACGTCCACCACCCCCGGCGGCGGCGAGCCCACCCTCAGCCTTACCCCCAAGATTACCGGCACCCTCTACGGCTTCTTTGGGACTGAGGATCCCCTGATTTCTCAAACGGAGGTTGACCAAATTGAAGCGGCGCTTACCGAAAGTCAAATTCCCCACAGAATTTTCCGCTACGAAGGGGCTAACCACGGCTTTTTCTGCGACCAGCGCTACAGCTACCAGGCTGAAGCCGCCAAGGATGCCTGGGAAAAGGTTTTGGATCTGTTTAAGTCCACCCTAATCCCAACGACCTGAGCCTCAGTCCCTACTGGGAATGTCGCCACCGAGCTACCCTTTAAATTCTGGGTTTGCCCCTGAGCACGTAAATTCTCTGTTAAGATAAAGCTGCATCAGTTCATCCGGTCTGAACTGACCCATAGGAATTCGCTTTTCGCCATTCTTTTGATGAATAGTTTACTGCTCTTAGGCTGGGCCCAGGTAATGCATTTGGGATAGGGGCACCACTCGGAGCAAATCACTCTTATGACATTTTCAACTCTCGGTCTATCGACCGGTCTACTTCGTGCTGTCGCTGATCAGGGCTATACCGAACCCACCCCGATTCAGCAACAGGCGATTCCTGTGGTTTTGCAGGGGCAGGATTTACTGGCCAGTGCCCAAACCGGGACTGGCAAAACCGCCAGCTTTACCCTGCCCCTGTTGCAACGGTTGAGTACTACGCCTGGCCAGGGTCGGCGGATTCCCCGGGCGCTGATTTTAACCCCCACCCGCGAATTAGCCGCGCAGGTGGGCGACAGCGTCAGTACCTACGGCAAATACCTGCCGCTGAAAACGGCCATGGTGTACGGCGGCGTTAAGATTGGGCCGCAATTTAAGCAACTGCGTCAGGGGGTGGATATTTTGATTGCTACCCCGGGTCGCCTGCTGGACCATGTCCAACAACGCACGGTGGATTTAAGCGGCGTGGAGATTTTGGTGTTGGATGAGTGCGATCGCATGTTGGACATGGGCTTCATCCACGATATTCGCAAAATTTTGGGCTGCTTACCCGCTGACCGACAAACACTGATGTTTTCAGCCACCTTCTCTAAGCCGATTCAGCAGTTAGCCGCCACCTTTCTCAACTCCCCCACCCACATTGAGGTTGCCCCCCGCAACACCACCGCCGAGCGAGTTGAGCAGGTGGTTCATCCCGTTGATCGCCACCGCAAGCGCGAGCTGCTATCCCACATGATTGGTTTCCACGGTTGGGAGCAGGTGTTGGTGTTTACCCGCACTAAGCACGGTGCCAACCGTCTGGCAGAACAACTGGCTATGGATGGACTGAAGACCGCCGCCATCCACGGCAACAAAACTCAAGCGGCCCGGGCCAAAGCGTTGAAAGACTTTAAGCAGGGCCGGGTGCGGGTGCTGGTCGCCACCGATGTCGCCTCCCGTGGCATTGATATCGACCAACTGCCCTACGTGGTGAACTTTGAACTGCCGAACGTGGCCGAAGACTACGTTCACCGCATTGGCCGTACGGGCCGGGCCGGCCATGAAGGGCGGGCCATCTCCCTGATTAGCGACGATGAACTGCACCTGCTAGGCAAAATCGAGCGCTTGCTCAAGCAGCCCCTGGATCGCGATATTGTGCCAGGTTACGAGCCCTCCTTTGCCCTGCGCACCCCACCCGGCCCAGGGCGTGACGCTAAGCCCAATCGCCGTTCTGGTCGCCGTCCCAGCCGCGGTGGGGCTCAGTTGGCCTCTGCCAGCCCACCTCAGCGACGCCGACAGGAACTGCCCCAGCGACGAGTCCAGAGCGCCTAAATGAAGCTGCCTAAATGAAGCTCTAGTGTCGTTTCCCTGAGCTAGAGCTAAGTAGCCGAGTTCACTCAGTTTTGAGTCAGGAATGTTGGGAGCTGCGCCGTTCGGCAGGAGGGGCACTCCTTCTACCCCCCATCCCTATCTTCTATCGAGTGACACTGACCTAGGGATGGCTTGTAGTGCGGCCTTAAGGCCGCACTACGAACCCTGACGCCCATAGCTGCAATGCCAAGAATTGGCATACCTTTCAGGGGCAAGGGGTTTCTAGAGTCCCTAGAGCCTCGGTACAGTAGCTAGAAACCCGGTTTCTGAGGCGTTGTTCCAACGGCATGGCATCCTTCTGATCGAGAAACCGGGTTTGTCTACCGGCGTTCTGGACGATCACCGTCCCTATCCGCTGGAGACCCCGTCGCCACCTCTGTCCCCCTGCCCCACCAAGGGACAACCCAACCTGCTATTATCGCTGGAGCAAACCAGGGGGAATTAATCACCGCCCCGATCGCGCCAGGACATTCCATGACCTACGATATTGCCTTTGCCCTTAACCAAGGAATTGTGGTGGCTTTGTTAACGGCCATGAACTCCGTCGCCACCAACACCGCCCACCCCGAAAACCTGCGCTTTAACATTACGGTGCCCCCCGATGAGGTGGCTTTTTTTGAGGAAAAGATTGCCGCTTGTTTCCGGTCGCCTCGTTTTGCTTGGCGGGTTTACGGCTTCACCCCGCCCCAGTTTATGAAAGACTACATCCACGCCAAGTATGAGCCGATGACGCCGACTCGGCGGGTGTCTCGCTATATGCAGTACGCACGCATGTTCTTGCAGGATATTTTTCCGGATGTCAGCAAAGTGCTCTACCTCGATGCCGACGTAGTGGTGTTGGGGGATGTAGCCACTTTGTTTGAGACGGTGCAGTTCAGCCGCGATCGCTACTTTGCCGCCGTACCCCACTTCTATCCGGCCATCTTCCAATTTGGTAATCCCTTCAAGGCTGTGGGCGAAATGCGGGCCTTCAAACAATCCTTCAACAGCGGGGTGCTATTTACCGACTACACCTATTGGAACGATGAGACCGATCGCATCTTCCACCACTACCTGAACTGGGATGCCGTCTGCCAGTACGGGATGTTGAACCGGGGCGACGAAACCCTGCTCAATGTCATGTTTAAGGACTACATTCAACTAGACCGCAGTTGGAACCGCTGTGGTTACGGCAATATGCAGGTTGTTGCTCGGATGCTGAAAAAACCCCTCGACCAAATCAATCTCATCCATTGGAGTGGTGGCCACCACAAACCCTGGAAAAATCCGGCGATCGTCTACGGCGACATTTGGCGCCAGTACGCCCCACCTCCGGTTAGCCCCGCCGCAGTCAACTCCAAGCCTGAATACTCCTCAGGGGGACTCCGACAGCCTAGGTAGGGTTCATACCAATTCCCCAGGTGGTCACTGCATATTAACCGCATATCAAGGGGGATGGTGAGAAGTATGCGGCGGGGTGAATCTTTGGCCCCCCGAGAGTCGATATAGTCGATATAAGCGTTGCGGTCAGGGAAACCCACGATGCCCAAAATCACCGTGGGTTTAGGGTCAAACAACAGCAGCAAATCCTGGGCCTTCCGCCAGGGTTTTCAGGGTGAAAGGCGGGTTTCCTATCCTTCAGGGCCACCGCCCTCACTCGTCATCGTGGGCAAAACGATGGTAGAGAAAGTCGAGGGCGTAGTTGCGGAGTTGATAGTATTGGGGATCTTCCATAATTTGGTCGCGGTTTCGAGGCCGCTCAAAGGGGATCGCCATAATTTCTCCAATCGTCGCGGCGGGGCCGTTGGTCATCATCACCAGGCGATCGGCCAGGAATAGCGCCTCGTCAATGTCGTGGGTAATCATCAAGACGGTGCAACGGTGCTCATTCCAAATTTTGAGTAACTCCTCCTGCAACTCTTCCTTGGTAATGGCATCCAGGGCCCCGAAGGGTTCGTCTAGAATTAACACTTCAGGACGAATGGCTAGGGCTCGAGCGATCGACACCCGCTGCCGCATCCCTCCCGAAATCTGGTCAGGCCGTTTATCAGCCGCTTCGGTCAAGCCCACCATGGCCAGGTGCTCCCGCACGATCGCCCGTTTGTGGGCCTCGGGTTTATTGGGCCATACCGCCTTCACGGCCAGGTACACATTCTCAAACACCGTGCGCCAGGGCAGTAGGGCATAGTTTTGAAACACCACCATGCGGTCTGGCCCTGGCTTGAGAATGGGTTGCCCCTTCAGGGTCACCGAGCCCCCCGACGGCTGTTGAAAGCCCGAAACCAGGCTGAGCAGCGTGGACTTGCCACAGCCGGAATGACCAATGAAGCAGACAAATTCTCCCTCCTGGATCGTTAAGTTGACATTCTCCAGCACTGGATACAGGCCCTTGGCGGTGGGAAACCCCTTAGACACCTGGTCGAACACGAGGAAGCCTTGATTAGAAGAGTTAGACGGGTAATGCCATGACTCTGGGTAGGTAGACCGACGGGCTCGGAGCTTTACAGGAGTGCTTTTCATGGTTTGCTTATCCTTGAGGGTGAAAGGGTAAAGGGTAAAGGCGGAGAGAGGAGAGGCAGGGGGGAGAGGAGCCCTAAAGCGCTTTATGCCGCCCTCTCCAATCTTCCTAGGCCGCTAGCAGACCAGGCGTATCTAACACCACTTCGGCAATGGTGATGTCCCGCTTGATGGCGAGGCTATTGAGGTAGCCAATGGGATCTTCAGCGTCGAAGTCGGTGCCGTCGAACAGGTGGATGCTGCCCCGGGTAAATTTGGCATCCAGCATGCCCAGTTCACGGGCAGCGGTACTGTAAACATCGACCCGCACGATGCGCTCTAGGATTTCCAACCAGTTGCGGGGGAAGGGAACATCGCCCCAGCGGGCCAGTTGGGTCATGTGCCAGAGGTGTTCGGTACGGCTGGGCCGATTGGCACCATGACCAAAGAAGATGTGGTGGGCATACTCACGCATCGGTTGACTGAGTTCGCAGACCTTGGTGCTGGGGCTGCCCAGGTGAATATACTCGATGGGGGTGCCTAGGTAGGCTCGCTGGGAGAGAATCTGGCGAATCTCGGCTTCGTTTTCAGGGTCGGCGCAGTAGCGACAGGCATCCAGCAGAGCTTTGGTGAGGGCAATGTGGGTGTTGGGGTAGGCGGTGGCCCAGGCTTCGCGCACGCCTAGCACTTTGCCGGGGTGGCCGTCGTAGATTTCGCGATCGGTGGCGATGGTGAAACCAACCTCATCCATGGCGGCGCGCAGGTTCCAGGGTTCGCCGACGCAGAAGCCATCGATGCTATTGCCCTTCAGGTCTACCACCATCTGGGCCGGGGGGATGGTTTGCAGAGCCAGATCCCGATCGGGGTCAATGCCGCCAGCGGCCAACCAGTACCGCAGCAACAGGTTATGCATCGAGGAAGGATGCACCATGCCCATGCGGTGCTGGGTTTCGGGGGTGCGGTGCAGCATCTCCCGGAAGCTCTCCAGACTATGAATGCCCTGGTCATAGAACCGGCGAGCCAGGGTAATGGCGTTACCGTTGCGGGTCATGGTCAGGGCCGTGACCACTGGCAAGGGCTGATTTTTGTGGCCCCCCAGGGAGAACCACAGGGGCATGCCCGAAGGCATTTGGGCCGCATCCAGGTATCCCCCGGCAATGCCATCGACGATGCCACGCCAACTGGTTTCACGATTGAGGTGGACTTCATCCAGGCCGTGCTTGGCAAAGAAGCCTTTCTCCTGGGCGATCGCCACTGGAGCGCAGGCCGTCAGGGGCACAAAGCCGATGTCCAGATTCACTTTTTCTAGCCCATGGCGGGCAATGGTTGCGGTTTTGCGGGCGCGCAACTTCTTAATCCGCTTTTGCTGGTTGAGGAAGTAGATAATCTCGCTCCGCAGGCTGTAGTAGCTGGGGTGCTCGACCACTGCCATCCGCTCTCGGGGGCGAGGAATGTCTACCTCCAGGATGTTGCCTATTTCGGCTCCGGGGCCATTGGTGAGCATGACGATGCGATCGCTGAGCAGCACCGCCTCATCCACATCATGGGTCACCATCACAGCGGTGACGTTGTTCTCGTCGCAAATCCGCATCAGTTGGGTTTGCAGATTGCCCCGGGTCAGCGCATCCAGCGCCCCAAAGGGCTCATCCAAAAGCAGCAGCTTAGGACGGATGGCTAAAGCCCGAGCAATAGCGACCCGCTGCTTCATCCCGCCAGAGAGTTGGTCTGGCATTTTATCCGCCGCCTGCTGCAAACCCACCAGATTAATGTGCTCTTGCACTATGCTGCGCCGCTCTCCCTTGGGCAGGTCGCCGTAGACCCGATTCACCGCCAGGGCAATGTTTTCCCGCACGCTGCGCCAGGGCAAGAGCGAGTAGTTTTGGAACACGACCATGCGATCGGGACCGGGTTCAGTAATCTTCTTACCCTCTAGGGTCAACACTCCAGCACTGGGCAACGACAGACCCGCAATCATATTCAGCAGGGTGGATTTACCACAGCCCGAGTGGCCAATAAACGAGACGAACTCTCCCTGCTTAATAGTCAAATCAATGCCTTTGAGGGCAACGTATTCACCGCCATCGGTCAGGGGAAACACCTTATCCACCTGATCCACTGCAACTAATAAACCCATGCTTTACTCCTTGGGATTCTAGAAGGTATAGGGTGGCATGACCCACCATCTCAATGGGCAAAAATTGAATCATTGTAGGGTGCAGTCGCGGCCCAAAGGCTCGGCTAAATCCTTCACTTGCTATACCGCAATACACCGTGCATGAGATCTATAGGGGGGTGCATTACTTCGCGTCAGCAGAGCCGCACCCTTGACCCAGGGCACCCTACTTACGGGCGGGGGCTATTTTCATTTGTAAAAAGGCAATCAACCGATCCAACAGCAGCCCCACAAAGCCGATGTAAAACACCGCCAGAATAATTTCACTAATGTAGTTCTGCTGGTAGGCATCCCAGATGAAAAAGCCAATGCCCACAATGCCGGACATCACAATTTCCGCGGCAATAATCGCTAACCAAGCCAGACCAATCGCAATTCGCAAGCCCGTGAAAATATAAGGCAGCGCCGAGGGAAACAGGATATTCAGGTAGTAGTCCTTGCGGGACAGTTGCAGCACCTTGGCCACATTGTTATAGTCTTCGGGAATCTGCCGCACCCCCTCAATGGTGTTGATCAGGATGGGCCAGACGGCAGTAATAAAAATCACGAAGATGGCTGCTGGCTGGTTTTGTTGCAGGGCCACGAGGGCGATGGGTACCCAGGCCAGGGGAGCGACCATCCGCAAAAACTGGAAGATGGGATAGGTGGCCTTATTCAGCCAGGGGCTGGTGCCCACCAGCACCCCTAGGGAAATGCCCACTACCGCTGCCGCCGTATAGCCCTTCGCCACTCGGCCCAGGCTGGCTAGGGTTTGCCAGAATAGTCCCTTATCCAGTCCACCCAGATCATAGAAGGGATACAGTAACAATTCGCGGGTGCGGGTATCGGTCCACAGGCTGAGGGGTCCTGGTAGTCGGGTTGCCCCCGACCAAGAAACCAGTTGCCAAACCGTTAGAAAGACTGCAATGCCAATGATCGGTGGAATTAGGTCGGCTCCCCGCTTTTGCCAGAACCGCTGAACAGGGGCCAGGATGGAAGTTCCCTGCGCTTGATTTCGGGAGGGTGCTTGAGTAACCATAGTTGATACGTCCTGGTTTAGGTGTACTAAATCGAAAACCGGGTCCAGAGTCGCCAGGAACCCCAATGGGTGCATCCACCCTGGGAGGGCAAGGGTAGACGAAGGGCCTGATACAGGCTGGTGAAGAGGAAACCTACCCCGATACTTCTTGGGGTAAAGGATCGAGGTAGGCTGGTTCAGGAGCAAAGAAGGGGCTGTGACGGTGTTTGGCGATGGAGCCACAGCAATCTTCTTCCTAGGCTCACCCTCCCTGAACCAAGACTGGGGAGGGGGATTGGGGGGATGGGGGAGTGAACGACGTGAGACTGGTTCCCCCCCGCTTATGCATCCACCCCTTCTCCTCCTAGACCCGCTTAATCTTGAGGCTCTTGAGGTAAGCCTCTGGGTTAGCCGGGTCAAAGGTCACTCCGTCAAAGAAGGTTTCCACGCCGCGCGAGGTGCCGGTGGGGATCATGGCGGTCAACCCGGCTTCAGTTGCCGCCTCGCGCCAGAGATCTTCTCGGTTAACGGCATCGACAATGCGGCGGG
>DVEE01000486.1 GCA_015295885.1 Leptolyngbyaceae cyanobacterium M65_K2018_010 | reverse complement strand
GTAGGCGGCGCAACCGGCGCGATTGGTGTCGGGGAAATCTTGCAGCAGAATAATCTGACGTTCATGGCGGTGAGCTTGCAGCAATTGCCCCACGGCTTGGGCTGGATCTTCCGGATGGGGTTCAGCATCATGGCTGGGCCCAGGAACGGGAGCAGCAGGGGCAAGCACCGGGGAACTAGCGCCAGGGTCAAGGGTCATAGGAGCCATAGAAATCGCGCAGAGGAAATGGGGTAGCCGAACGCTTCCCAGCTAACGGGTAGACCCACAGCGGTGACTGGGTTGGCACCAGAGTAGAAGCGGGGTATCCATAAACTATTATTGCAAATTGGATTGACGGGCTAGGCCACCGAAGCCAAGTCTGAACTTTTTCATCAGGCAAAGCGGAAACCCTGGCTAAAATGGGCTTTAAGCGGAAGGGAGGAACTACCTATGAAACGGTTGCTTGTTATACTTTTAACGGGTTTGGTGATGCTAGGCTATGCTGGGCCAGCCTGGGCTCACCAGGTTGAAACCTTTTACACCCTGGGAAACCAGCTCGAATTTCAGTCCCTCTTTAGTACGGGAGAACCCTTTGTCGGAGCCAAGGTTAGGGTTTTTGCGCCTAACAACTCCCATCAACCCTGGCAAACCCTGACCACCGATGGAGAGGGACGTTTCTCGTTTCTACCCGACCCATCAATTCCCGGCAATTGGGAAGTGGCCATTGAGTCCGATGATCAAAGCCATGCCGACTACTGGACCGTGCCTGTGGGCGAGCAAGGCATTATCTACGACGGCATTAGTCTAGATTCGACCCAAGATCAACACTACCGGGCCGCGGCAGTAGCCCTAGGCCCCTGGTTGATGGCCGTGGCCGCGGGACTGGCTTGGTCGCTCTGGCGGCGGCGCTAACCATGCCCTATGACCAACTGTTCTCGCTGATTGAGGACCTGGTGCTGTGCCATTCTCCCAGTGGGGCCGAAGGGGAAATTAACCAGCGCTTAATGGAATTGTTGGCGGCCCTGGGGGTCGAGCATTGGCTGGATCAGGCGGATAACCTGATTGCTAGAATTCCTGGTCAAAATCCGGACCGAGCCATCGCAATTACGGCCCACAAGGATGAAATCGGCACCCTGGTCAAAAGCATCTATACCGACGGTCGTGTGCTAGTCCGGAGGTTAGGTGGCTCCTACCCCTGGGTCTATGGCGAGGGGGTGGTCGATCTGTTGGGGGACCACGCCACCCTGAGCGGCATTCTCAGCTTTGGTTCCCGCCATGTTTCCCACGAATCGCCCCAGAAGGCCCAACAGGAAACCAAACCGGTTACCTGGGAGACCGCCTGGATAGAAACTAAACGATCGCCCCAGGAATTGACCGAAGCGGGAATTCGGCCGGGTACTCGGGTGGTCGTCGGCAAGCATCGCAAAAGGCCCTTTCGCATGGGCGACTACATTGCCAGCTATACCCTGGATAACAAAGCTTCCTTGGCGGTGTTACTGGCCCTGGCTGAGCGGTTAACCCATCCGCCTGTGACCGTATATCTGGTTGCCTCTGCCAAGGAAGAGGTGGGGGCACTAGGGGCCCTGTACTTTGCCCAGCGTCAGCCGCTGGAGGCGTTGGTGGCCCTGGAAATCTGTCCTCTATCCTCTGAATATGCCATTCAGGCCGGAGATACGCCGGTACTGCTGGCCCAGGATGCCTACGGCCTCTACGATGAAGGGCTGAACTGGGATATTCGTCAGGCCGCCCTTCGCCACCATCTACCGATTCAACTGGCGGTGATCAGTGGGTTTGGTAGCGATGGATCGATTGCCATGAAATTTGGCCATGTGGCCCGGGCAGCCTGCCTGGGCTTTCCCACCCATAACACCCACGGCTACGAAATTGCCCATCTGGGGGCGATCGCCCATTGCGCCAAGATTCTGGAGCACTTCTGTAACGACCTGTGACAGCCCAGGGGCCGGGGTGAAACCTTTTCTAGAATGGAACTAGACCTGATAGAAGCAATCCTATGGCTAAAACCGTTGCCGATGTGATGACGCCTGACCCCATTTCGGTGACTCCTAACACCGTGCTCAAGGATGCCATTCAGCTTTTGGCCGATAAGCATATCGGCGGTCTGCCGGTGATTGACGAGGCGGGCAAACTGGTCGGTATTCTGTCAGAATCGGACCTAATGTGGCAGGCAACTGGGGTTGATATGCCTGCCTATATCATGCTGCTCGACAGTGTGATTTATCTCAAGAATCCGAATCAATACAGCCAGGAAATCCACAAAGCGCTGGGGCAACTGGTAAGAGACGTGATGACCGCCAAGGTAATTACCATCG
>DVEE01000426.1 GCA_015295885.1 Leptolyngbyaceae cyanobacterium M65_K2018_010 | reverse complement strand
CATCGCCGCCCAGTCAATACGGTTTTTCAGAGCTACGCCCTGTTCAACCACATGACCGTGAAGGACAACATTGCCTTTGGACTCAAAATTAAGCGCTTACCGGTGGCCCAGGTGCGGGAACGGGTGCAAGAAGCCCTGCGGTTAGTCAGAATGGAAGCCTTCGCCGATCGCCTGCCCGCTCAGCTCTCTGGTGGTCAACAACAGCGGGTTGCCCTGGCCCGGGCCCTGGTGAACCGTCCGGCGGTGATGCTCTTGGATGAACCGCTGGGAGCCCTGGACCTAAAGCTGCGTAAGCAAATGCAGGTGGAACTATCAACCCTGCATCGCCAGTTGGGTATTACCTTTATCATGGTCACCCACGATCAGGAAGAGGCCCTGTCCTTGTCCGATCGCATTGCGGTGATGAATGCCGGCCAAATTGAGCAAATCGGCACCCCTAGCGACATTTACGATCGCCCTCGAACCCCCTTTGTGGCCGACTTCATCGGCGATACCAACCTGATCTCAGGCCGGCTGGAGGGAGCATCCGCCGGGCAGTTTCAGTTGGTCACCGCCTCGGGTTTGAAGATCGCCACCCAGGGGGAAGCCAACCTCACTGCCCAGCGGGGAGTGGTGAGTATACGGCCCGAGAAAATTCGCCTCAGTGTAGACCCCGTCCATGCCGATAATTGTTACCCGGGCCAGGTCAGCCATGTGATGTACCTGGGCACCCATGTGCATTTTGGGGTGCAGTTGGCCACCGGAGAAACCCTGACCGTTCTGAAAGCTAACCGTGGCAATAGGGCCCTGATGACCGTCGATACCCCCGTCTACGTCTACTGGGCGGCGGCAGATTGCCGCCTGCTCGATGCCGATGCCGACGGTGGAACTGGTGGGGTCTAGGTTTAGGTGGGGTTAGCTGGTCTTGAGCCCACTGGGGAGGCGCTCAGCCATGATCGGTTGCCGCTGGAGTTGTGGAATGCTGAAATAGTCATGGCTATTGTTGTGATCCCCACCCCTCGACCCCATGAAGGAGAATACCGTGCCTCGGAAATTCCTACCTACGCCTAGAAATTCCCGCCTGGGTAGCTGGCCCCGCCGGAGATTTCTTCAGAGTACTTTGGCGGCCGCGGTGGGCGTTTCCCTGACCAATTGCCGACAGGCCATTACGGCACCCCAGGGGGGAAGCGCCAACGACAACACTTTGCACATTTACACCTGGGCCAACTACATCGATGATGCCCTAGCTGCCGAGTTTACTCAACGCACCGGCACCAGGGTGGTGGTCGATATCTTTGACTCCAACGAAGTCATGCTGACCAAGTTGAAGGCCGGCGGCGGCGGTGCTTACAGCCTTGTTTACCCCTCCGACTATATGGTGTCGGAGATGATCGAAGCCGGTCTGCTCACCACCTTAGATCACGCTCGTCTGCAGGGTCTGGATAACCTGAAGACCAAGTGGCAAAATCCCCCCTACGATCCCGACAATGCCCACAGTATTCCCTTCAATTGGGGTACTACCGGTTTACTGTTCAACCAGGATGTCACCCCCGGCACTCCCACGGACTGGAGTTTTCTATGGGAGAACAAAGAGGCCCTGGCCCGACGCATCACCCTGCTGGATGATATGCGTGAAACCCTGGGTGTGGCTCTGAAAACCCTTGGGTTTTCCTACAACACCAATGACCCGGCTCAAATTTCAGCCGCCTACGACAAGTTGCGGGAATTGCAGCCCTACATCGCTGCCTTTAAAACGACGGGCTTTGAAAACGAGATTCTAGCCGGGGATCTGGCCATTTCCATGGCCTATTCCAGCGATGCGATCGCCCTTGTCAAAGAGGACGATCGCTTGCAGTACATTATCCCCACCAGTGGCACCTCCCTCTGGACCGATACCATGGCGATTCCGACCACGGCCCCGAATGTGGAGGCCGCCTACCAGTGGATTAATTTTATGCTTGAGCCAGAGGTGGCCAAGGCGGCGGTAGAGCGTCTCTTTTTTGCCACCGCCAACCAGGCGGCCTTTGATCTTTTGCCGGCCGAGATTCGCAATAATGCTGAACTGTACCCCCCCGATTCGGTACTGGCCAGAAGTGAGGGCATTCAATCCATCAGCACGGCCAGTAACGATCTGTTTGACCGTTACTGGACCCAGATTACCAGCGCGTAGGAGTTCACCATGGCAGATTCGGCGCCGCCCAAGCCCATTCCCCCGGTATGGACCCAGCTAGGGGAAAGGCTAACCCCCCGTCGCTGGTTAGGGCCCGTGGCGCTGTTAGGGCCGGCCGGGCTCTGGCTACTCCTGTTGTTGGTGATTCCCACCCTGCTGATTTTAGAAATCAGCCTAGTGCCGGGACTGCGCCTAGGTCAGCCGGCTGGGGGCTACGGGCTGGACAACTATCTTCAAATTTTGCAGCCGGTATACCTGCGGGTAATGGGGCGATCGCTGCTGTTTGCCCTGGGCTCAACCCTGCTATGCCTAGGGTTGGGCTTTCCGGTGGCCTACTGGCTGGCCCTGATGTCCCCGCGGCGATGGCGCAACCTATTGCTGGTGGCGTTTATTTTGCCTCTGTGGACCTCTTCCCTGCTGCGGGCCTACGCCTGGATCACCATCCTGCGTTCCAGCGGAGTGCTGAACACAATTTTTCAGTTGCTGAGTCTGCCCCCTCAAAATTGGTTGAATACCCCGACGGCGGTGTTTATTGGGCTGACCTACAGTTTTTTGCCCTACATGGTGTTGATCCTCTACGCTTCCCTAGAAAAGCTGGATCTGCGGTTGCTAGAAGCCGCCGCTGACCTCGGGGCTACCCCCCGGCAACAATTTTGGCAAATTACCGTACCCCAAACCCTGCCGGGTATTGCCGCAGGTAGCTTGTTGGTGTTTATTGCGGCCCTGGGCGACTTTGTCGTGCCCACCCTGCTGGGGGGAGCGTCCTCGATGAATATCAGTCGCCTCATCTACAACCAGTTTCTGGGGCCCACCCGGGCCTGGGGGTTTGGCTCGGCCCTCAGTATGGTGTTGATTTTGGCCGTGAGTCTGGCGATTGCCCTACTGCTAAAGTACGGTGATAGGAGTACAGTGACGGAGACTTCCCAGTAAACCGAGCCGGGCGATAGACCCTGGTTCGACTTAACCTGCTCCCCCGCTCCCCATGCCTGGTGTCACATTATTTTTAGTCACACTATTTTCAATAGGGCAATGGCTTCCTCAGCAAAAGTAACCTGGCAGAGCCTGCTGGCGGCGACCATGTATGGCTTTATGTATTTCCCCATCATTGTGCTGGCAGTCTATAGCTTTAACGCCTCTCGCTACAGTGCTGGGTGGGAAGGGTTTAGCCTCAAGTGGTATCGCAGCCTATTTCAAGACCAGCGAATTTTCTCGGCCTTGATCGATAGCCTCACCATTGCCTTTGTGGCCGTGGGGGTTTCAGCGGTGCTAGGCACCATGATGGCCATTGGCTTGGCTAAGTATCGGTTTCGCGGCAAGGGCCTGTACCGTGGGGTAGCCTATCTGCCGTTGATCATCCCAGACATCGCCATTGCCGTGGCCACCCTAGTTTTCCTCACCTCCGTGGCGGTGCCCCTCAGCCTAGGGACAATTATTGTTTCCCACATTGTCTTTTGTTTGGCCTACATTGCCGTGGTGGTGTCCAGTCGGTTGCAAAACCTTGACCCCAATTTAGAAGAGGCGGCTCTGGATCTAGGGGCTAACCCCTTTCAGGCCATGGTTCGGGTGTTGATTCCCCAGCTAGCCCCAGGGATTTTAGCCGGTTGCCTGCTGGCCTTTGTTCTGAGCATGGATGATTTACTCATTTCTAGTTTTACGGCGGGGGGTGGAGCCAACCCACTGCCCCTAGAGATCTTTAGCCGGGTGCGCACCGGCGTTAAACCGGATATTAATGCCCTTAGCGTAGTGCTGATTACGGCCTCGGCCCTGATTTCTGGGGCTGCTGAATACCTGCGCTACCGCAGTGAGCGTCGCCAGCGAGAATTGGGATAGCCAACGGTTGGGAGTAGCGAGTTGCTGAAATCCTAGGGATAGCAACTTGGTCGTAACGGCCCGGTAGAAATGCTTCACAGGTGCAGGGGCCAAGGTACTGAGCAAACCTTCTACTGGGAGATCGTGGGTAAAGACTGAATGGCGCCCACGGAACGTCCCCCCAGTTGCCAATCCGCCGTAATTCCATCGCTAAACAACAGGCGCATGGTCAAGGTGCGGTCGGGTAGTTGGGCCAAAGCCGCCTTTGCGGGCATGATATCAAATCGAGTCATACCTGCACTGCAATCGACCCCTGGAATCGTTGCCGAAGCCGCATAGGCCCCGCCATAGTAGTAAGGAGTGGAATAGAAGTATCCGTAAAAGGGATTGGCATATACTGCTGGGTTGGCCGCGTAGGTGCTGGTTTGGGGGGGAACCACTTCGCTAATTTTGGCCGGGCCAGTCTCTAAAACCTGATCAAGGGTCACTAACCTATTGCCGTTATCGAGCAGGTCAACCTGGACCAGAGTGGCGTCATTCCGGGCAATACGAAGGTCTTGGAGGCAATACTTCATCACCATTTCTAGCCGTTCTTGGCTCGGCACATCGGCCCAGAGCGAAAAGACGCCCACCTCGGGGGTACTCGGTAAGTAGTCCTTATCTTTGACCCCAAAGGCTTGCCCATTTGCCACGGAAAACATCTGGCTAAAGGGCGCTTCACGAATTTCGGCCAGTACCCCAGGGGATACGGTGGTCTGATTTTGGGCCAGGGGGCTAGCTGTAGATTGGGCCAGGGCGGGTGGAGTGCGATCGCCCAGGGTAACCAGACTACCCGTGGCTACGGCCAGGGCTAGTCTGCCCCAAACTGGTTTTGACCAAAACCTGACCATGCTCCCAATCCTCCAGGGGTCGTTCAAGACTGGAAGTAATTTAGCAAATACCCAGGTGGTTAAAGCCAACTATAACAAGGCTGATACAAAGGGTCTCAAGCGAGGGGCTAGCTTGGTAGGATCGCTCCCTTGGGATGGTGTCCTGGAGGTTTAAGTTCAGCGTTGACTAGAAAACATGACTGGCCTGACCCCGGCCCACTTTTTCCCGGTTTAGCCCTGCTGCGTCACTACCCGGTCGGTTGGTTACGGTCCGACGGTCTAGCTGGCATCACCGTAGCAGCCTACCTGATTCCCCAGTGTATGGCCTACGGAGAACTGGCCGGGGTAGGACCGGTAGCAGGACTGTGGGGTCGTCGTCCCAGTTGTCGGTGGGGCCGGAATCTACCACCGCAATTATGACGGCGGCAACAGTGGCGCCCCTCGTCGCCACCTATGGCACCAACTACCATCTTTTGGCAGCCCTGCTAGCCTGTTTAGTGGGGGTGGTCTGCATCGCTGCTTTCATCGCTCGCCTGGGCTTTCTAGCCAATATGCTGTCTAAGCCCATCCTGATTGGCTACATGGCAGGGGTGGCGGTGATTATGATCGCGGGGCAACTCAGCAAAGTCAGTGGGGTGCCCATCGAGGCAGAGTCGGTGCTGGGACAGGGGGTAGAATTTCTCCGTCACCTGGGTCAAATCCATGGCCCCACCCTGGCTTTGACCCTGTTTGTGTTAATTTTTCTATTTGGCCTGCAATCCCGTTACCCAAGGGCTCCCGGCCCCCTGTTGGCGGTACTATTGGCTACCGTAATCGTCGCCCTCCTAGGGCTAGATCGGCAAGGGGTGGCGGTGGTGGGGGAAATTCCGGCTGGTTTACCCCGGTTGGTGTTACCTTGGGCCTCTTGGCCGGAAACCCAGAGTATCTTAACCGCGGCGGTGGGCATTGCGATTGTGGGGTATTCCGACA
This sequence comes from Leptolyngbyaceae cyanobacterium M65_K2018_010, assembly GCA_015295885.1. GTDB lineage: Bacteria > Cyanobacteriota > Cyanobacteriia > Phormidesmidales > Phormidesmidaceae > Nodosilinea. Next base: position 3,543 of record DVEE01000426.1, on the reverse strand, counting down.
ATGTCTTGACTGCCCGAGCCTTTGCGGCTCGCCACCACCAGACCGTTGACGCCAATCAGGAGTTACTGGCTCTGGGCATCGCCAACCTGGGCACTGGGTTAATGCAGGGATTTCCGGTGAGCAGCAGCGGCAGTCGAACCGCCATTGGCGATGCCATGGGCAGTCGGAGCCAGGCTTATTCCCTGGTGGCCTTTGGGGTTGTGGTGATCGTGTTGATCTTTCTGCGACCCCTGCTGGCTCTATTCCCCAGGGCGGCCCTAGGAGCCCTGGTGATCTATGCCGCCACCAAACTGATTGAATTGGAGGAGTTTAGGCGGCTGAGACAGTTTCGTCAGGGAGATTATTGGCTAGCCCTCACCACCACCCTGGGCGTGCTGGCGACCAATCTGCTGACGGGGGTGGCAATCGCCGTGGGGCTCTCAATGATTGAAATGTTTACTCGTATTGTCCGTCCCCACGATGCGGTTATGGGTAAAGTTCCTGGCCTGGCGGGGCTGCACGACATCGCCGATTGGCCCGAGGCCACCACTATTCCGGGGTTAGTGATCTATCGGTATGATGCCCCCCTCTTTTTTGCCAACATTGCGGACTTCAAACAGCGGGCCCTGGCCGCCATCGCAGCAGAACAGGAGCCGGTTGAGTGGTTGGTGTTAAATGTGGAAGCCATCCCAGAAATTGACATCACCGCTGCCGATGGGTTGCTCGAACTCTATGAGGAGTTGCAAGCTCGGGGGATTACCCTAGGCCTGGCCCGGGTTAAGCATGACCTCTATGGGCAACTGCAGCGGTCGGGTTTGCTAGATCGCATCGGTCCCGAACGGATCTATTTCACTCTGCCCAGTGCGATCGCCGGGTTCCATCAGCGTTCCCACCCACCTCGGCGGCTCGACTAGGCCTAGCCCCTTTGCCCGGTTGGCGTAGCCGCGAGGGAAGATATTTTATCGGCGAATGTCGTTTTCTGGCCCGATCAAGGCAGAATGGTTATCTGTAGAAACTGGCAAAGTGTATGACCTCTGAATCTGCAACCCATCTAGGGGGTGGTCCCCTGGCGGCGATCGCGCTCAAAGCGGCGGGGCTGGTAGCCATTCTGTCGGCCCTGCTGGACCTGATCATTGTGCTTATTCCCCTTAATCTCACCAACACCCAGTGGCAACTGGCTACCACCACCCAATTGGTGGATCGGGGGATTGTTCCCCTGGTCGGTATTGCCTTACTGTTTACGGGGTTTTGGGTAAATAGCCGCCTTGGCCAAGGGACGAGCCCCAAGGGCCTAACCACCGACCTCAGATTTTGGGTTTGTCTGCTGGCCAGTGTGCTAGGGCTGATGTACTTGCTGATGCCCATCCTCCACCTTAGTGCGGTGCGGCTGTCTAGCCAGGCGGCCCTAGAGCAGGTGAGCAACGAGGCCAGCCAAGCCTCTACCCAACTCGAACAACGACTATCCAGTCAGTTAAACCAACAAAAGGCCCAGTTAGGGGCCCTGTTTGAAAACGAGTCCCTGCTATCCCAAGCGATTCAGAGCGGTCAGCTACCCCAGGATATTCAGCAATTCCAGAATGATCCCGCCGGCCTAGATAAGTATCTGCAGCAACAGGCAGACCAGGCCAGGCAACAACTGCAAAGCGAAATTGGCAGCCGCCGCGCCGAAGCCGAACGTCGGGTCAAAACCGAGGCTTGGAAGTCGGGGATTCGTATTTCCATCACCAGTTTGCTTTTAGCCGTAGGGTATAGCTTGATTGGTTGGCAAGGCCTGAAGCGGCTCTTGGCCAATCCTCACTCGGTCTAGCCCAGGGCCTGGATCATAGCCTGTTGAGCCACAGCCTGGTAAATGCCCTTCAGGTGGGTCATCACCGCGGGGGCATCCTCAGGCGGTAGGGGCAGTTTGCCGAGGACATCCAGAACGGTGGTGTCTGAGGGGGTAATGACCACCAAATCAGCATCTAGGGGATGGTCATAGGTCCAGAAACGATCTAGCTCTAACCCTGCCGCTACTGGGTTAGGGGCGGCTGGAGCAGGCTCAGCAGCCCTGCCATCCTCTACCTCTAGGGCCGGGGGCGCCTGGGCCTGGCGTTTTTGCCGCAGAGCCTCTAGGATGCTGTCCCGACTACGACCCCGCAGTTGAAACAACACAAAGGGATCTTCTCGAAAGCAATCGCCCAGTTGGTAATAGACCGCTGCAATGTGTTTGCAGGGGTTTTTAGGATCGGGGCAACTGCATTTTGAATGGACTTCCGCCAGATTAAACGGATAAAGACTGAGGCCATTGGCGGTAAAAATCCCTTCAATTTCCTCAGGCATTTCTCCAGCCAGCAGTTGGGCTGAGTAGATAGCCTGTTCGGCAAGGGAGTCGATCACGTAGTTCCAGTCTTCGTCACTAAAGGCATCGAGCCAGATAGAGAGCTTGTAGGGTTCCTCGGCGGTTCCCTGGACCAGGGCTGTCACCTTAGAACCCTTGTATTCCACACTGAGAATATGCCCTTCCCGGGCGTAAATGCGGCCTCGCTCGAGCCGTTTTTTAAAGCGGTAGGAATTGAGCAGATCGACCCACCGCTGCACCCACCAGGCTTCCTCTTCGAGGGCGTAGGCGGGGTGGGCAGAAGGGGTGGCGTAGCTGGTCATCGGTGGGCTCAGAAACAAGGAATGGGCAAGGGAACGGGGCAAGCTCTCGTAAAGCTAACAGCTATAGATCAATCTACAGATCAATCTACCATCCTCGCTAAGATGACTAGGTGCTGATTTCCTAGAGGGACTATGGCGGTTTCCAAAACCGAAGCTCAGCAATTGCTGGAGCGAATGATTTTCGAGGCAACGGATCCCCAAGACTGGGTGCAGGATGTTTGGGGCCTGAGCCCCCTGCTGGGGGATAGTGCCGCTAAGCTGCTGGATGCTTTCCATGCCCTGATTGCCTGTTGCCCCGAAGAACAGTTGGATAACCTGGTCAAGGGGCTCTATCGAGAGCAGATGGAGTTCTAAGTAGGGGGGGACAATTTAGGACCTAGGGTTGAGGCACCAAGGGGTCAGTGGCGATGGCCAATTGTATTCCCTCTAGGGCTCTCAACCGATCCATGATGGCCACCACTCGCCCGTGGCTGACCGACTGATCGGCCCGAATCACCACCAAGCCTCCACCAGTGTGTGGGACCAGGGTTTGCACCGCTTCTAGGAGTTGCCCATCGGCCACAGGCTGATCGCCAATAAAGGTGGCACCACTGGCATCTAGGGTCACCGTCACCTGCCGCTGGGGTTGAGCCTCACCATGGCGAGCCCCAGGTAACGATACGGTCATGCCCTCGTTGCGGGTAAGGAACAGGCTAGACAAGATAAAAAAGGCCAGAACCGCAAACACCACATCAATCATCGGCACGATGTTGATTTGTAAGGGAGCTCTGGGATCTTCCGGTAGACGCATAGTGAGATGAGCCAAGCGTATTCTTTTTAAGGGCTTTACCCCATTGTGGCAGAGGTTAACCCCAATACCCCTAGTACTTCAAGGTAGAAGTAGGCCTACTGCTCGCGCTTTTGAACAGCCTTGACCCCTAGGGG
>DVEE01000241.1 GCA_015295885.1 Leptolyngbyaceae cyanobacterium M65_K2018_010 | reverse complement strand
ATTTCCTGATGGGCGATTAACCCCGGCAATCGCACACTATGGATATGGATCCCTGCTGGAGTTTGCCCTCCCCTGGCTCCTTGGATAGTTTCCGTCTCTGCTACTAGAGGAGCATTAAAGCGCTTTTTAGCCTCGGTCAACATCTGGGCCGTTTGCACGGCCGTACCACTGGGGGCATCGGCTTTCTGGTTGTGGTGCAGTTCAATAATCTCCACATGGTCAAAATATTGGGCCGCTTGCAGGGCCGCCTGCTGCATCAGCACCACGCCAATGGAAAAGTTCGGCACCACCAGGCAACCAATGCTTGCCTTATCGGCAAATTCTGCCAGGTCACGAATTTGCTCTGGACTCAACCCCGTAGTGCCCACCACCGGGCGCACACCGTAGGCAATGGCGGCCCGCACCGACTCGTAGACCGTATCGGGGTGGGTAAAATCTACCATCACCGCCTGGCCCTGGCTTTGCGCCATCACCAAGGTCGCCTCCAAGTCATTCATGACTGGAACTTCCAGGGGTTGGTAGCCAATCACTTCGCCAATGTCCTGACCCACCAGGTCAGGCTTTTTGTCAATGGCCCCGGCCAGCGTCATGTCCTCGGCCTGGGCCACGGCCTTAATCACTTCGCGGCCCATTTTGCCGCAGGCCCCGTTCACAACAACAGGAATGGTCGCTTGAGAGGTCATGGCGGAAGGGGATAGGTAAGGGGGGCATGGTTGATAGGCATGGAAACCAGCAGCCTCCAGCCCAGCTCAACCTGGGCTCAGCCCCTGGGCTCAGCCAGAGGCGCGTCTCCAGGGGGTTACTGCAGTTTACGCTCTAGGGATTTGAGATATTCGGTATTGACTCCCGATTCGCGGGGCAGGGCAATTTTGCCGGTACGGGCCACCTCGCGCAGACCGAAGCGGTTCAGCACCTGCACGATCGCAACCATTTTGCCAGGGTCACCCACCACTTCTAGGGTGAGGGAATCTTCTGACACATCCACCACCCGGGCCCGAAAGATTTGAGCTAGCTCAATAATCTCCGAACGGTTGACGCTGGTCGCGTTGACCTTGAGGAGCATCAACTCCCGCTCTACACAGGGGGTATCGGTGAGATCGTTCACCTTGATGACGTTAATGAGCTTGTAGAGCTGCTTGGTCAACTGCTCGATCACCAGATCGTCGCCCGGTACGACCATGGTAATGCGGGAAATTCCAGGCTTTTCCGCTGGACCCACCGCCAGACTTTCGATATTAAAACCTCGGCGGGCAAACAGCCCGGCGATCCGGGTAAGTACCCCGGCCTCATCTTCCACGAGAACCGAGAGGGTATGCTTCATCGCCGGGGGAGCAGGCGCGGTAACCGGAAGCGTTGCAGTGTTAACCATGGGACCCATTAGAAACGTGACGGGGCAAGACTGGCGACCTCGGTAGCAAAGCCCGGGAGTCTAATTTCAAACCTTAATCATAGCTCGAAAACCGGGCTGGATAATGGTTCTCCCCAAGGTTTTAAGGGTTAGCCCCAGGGGCGAGTTGCACTATCCCTCTAGCTTGCTGCCGACAAAGGGGGTACTCCACATGGCCCAGTTTTCTTTGTTAAAGGGCGATCGCCAGCGACGAATCAGGGCTTGTTCTAACCCCTGGCGGACTTTGCGATCGGCCGCAGCGTGGGGCCAGAATCCAATGTTGACGGCCACGGGCAAACGATGTACCCGGTGGGCCTCAACGTAGCTGAGAATGTAGCGCTTACAGTCGTGCACCCCCTGCCAGCGCTGGTTGGATTTGATGGTTTCGCCCACGTAGAGCAGCAGGGGCACCTCATGATCGACCACAAAGTAAAGGGCCGGTACTCCCGATTCTTGAAACTGACCCCGCCAGAACTCGGCGTTTTGGGGCGGCAGACTGAAGGGGTCTAGGGTATCAGCGGCAGTCGGCGGAGTAATCGCCGCAAACAGGTTACCCTGCTCAACCTGGGGGGCCGCCTGTACCTTGGCCTGGTAACTGGCCACCCGTTGCTTCCAAGCTTGCAGCTCGCCCAGGGCAATGGCCCCACCCGCTGACCGGTTATAGGCCCAGGAGACATCGGCCGCTCGCAAATCCTGGTCGGATAGCAGGAAAGGTTGGTAGTCAGTGGTCATGGCAGGGCTATCCCTAGGGTGAACGGCCTCTGATAATAGCGCATCACTCTAGGGATGGGGGTGCGATCGCGCTTTCTCACAGCCGGGTACCCTCCTCGACACTTGGCCAGCCGCTCTTTGCCTTCAACGTCCTCCGGCCAGGGTGATCACCCCGTACCAGTCAGGGTTATCGGTTGCGGTTTGGCCCGCGGCGGTGGCCTGATTGC
>DVEE01000369.1 GCA_015295885.1 Leptolyngbyaceae cyanobacterium M65_K2018_010 | reverse complement strand
AAATCGCTATCGGGGTGCCTTATTGCTAATCACTCACGATCGCTACTTTTTAGATCGCACCGTCAACACCATTTTTGCCTTTGAGGGCAACGGCCTGCTACGACAGTATCCCGGCAACTACTCCCTCTATCTGGACTACAAACAGGCAGAGCAGGATCAGGCCCAGGCGGCTCGACCACCGCAGCCCAACGGCCCTCAGCCAAAGGTGGCCAGCGGTAGCCCTAGGGCCCGCCCAGGGGAAGTTCCCTCGGTCACTGAAGCCAAACCCAAGAAGCTTTCCTACAAGGAAAAACGAGAATACGAGCAACTGGAACAGCACATTGCCGACCTGGAAGCGGAAAAGGACACCGTGGAGCAGCAACTTTATCACCATCCCTCGGCGGACTACGGGGAGATCAGCCATCTATCAGAGCAATTGGCCCAACTGTCTGCCGCCATTGACGCGGCCACGGAACGGTGGCTAGAACTGGCCGAACGAGTCGAAGCCTAGGGACCGGGCGAATTAAAGGTACTTTTTCAACAACAGATGCAGCTTTTCTAGGGTGGCCTGGGGAGCCTTGTCGAGGGGGGTAATGATGGCGTATTTCAGAGCCGAATGGGCCTCGGAGGCAGGTGGGTGGGCGGCAATGCGGCTCACCACCTCGCGAATGACCCGTTGGGCATTGACCGCATTTTTTTGCAGATTGGCAATTACCAGGTCTACAGTGACACTGTCGTGGTCCGGGTGCCAGCAGTCGTAGTCGGTAACCAGGGCCAGGGTAGCGTAGGCGATTTCCGCTTCCCGGGCTAGTTTGGCCTCTGGCAGGTTGGTCATGCCAATGACTGTGGCCCCCCACTGGCGATACAGTTCTGACTCGGCCTTGGTCGAAAACGCGGGCCCTTCCATGCAGACGTAGGTGCCGCCCCGGTGCAAGGTCACCTCGGGCAGTTGCAGACTTTCGACGGCATCGGCCAGGATCGCCGCCAGGTTTGGACAAACCGGGTCGCCAAAGGCAATGTGAGCCACCAACCCCTGGCCAAAAAAGGTAGACAGGCGATTACGGGTGCGATCGATAAATTGATCGGGCACCACCATATCCAGGGGTTTGGCCGCTTCCTTGAGGGAACCCACCGCCGACGCGGAAATCAGATAGTCCACCCCCAGGGCTTTCATGGCGTAGATGTTGGCTCGAAAGGGGATCTCCGACGGCATCAGCGTGTGGTGACGGCCATGGCGGGCCAAAAAGGCGACGCGGGTACCCTCCAAGGTGCCCAAAATAATCCCATCGGAAGGGTCGCCAAAGGGTGTTTCCACCCGGACTTCTTCCCTATCCTGGATGGCGGCCATCTGATAGAGTCCGCTGCCACCAATAATGCCGATTTGCGCCTGTGCCGCCATGATGCTCTGGGCCTGAATGCTGAACTAGTTTCATCATAGGGCGCTGGCTTCAAGTTTCTTAGCCAAACCCCGCTGGTTTTCTAGGTTTCTTTCCCATCTGGGCACCATGGGCCTATAGCGAAAGGCATAAGGCATAAGGATAGAGGCAAGCAGGATGGGTTAAAGGCTGGCTGGGCCAGCGACCCATCAATATTCAAAGGGCCACGGAGAAGACCCCATTCCACTGCTGTACCGGTTAACGGGCCTACGACCCAGAGCCATGCCTGACCAGGCTGACCTCCACACCAGTGTGTTTAAGCGGTGGCAAGCTCTGCCGACCTATCGACCGGTGAATATGCCGACCCCCCTAGTGGCTCGGTTAAATCAAGCCCCCCAGCCCCATTACTCAACGGCCAAATAGCATCTGCTATAGTAAGAGACTGTGCCGTTTGAATATTGCCGGAGAAAGCCCATGGGTCGCAAGTGTCAGCTAACCGGAAAGAAAGCCAATAACGCCTTTTCCATTTCCCACTCCCATCGTCGAACCAAGCGGCTGCAGGAAGCTAACCTGCAGGATAAGCGGGTTTGGTGGCCCCAGGGCAACCGCTGGGTCAAGCTGCGGCTTTCGACTAAGGCCATTAAAACCCTTGAGTCTAAGGGGTTAGAGGCCATGGCCAAAGAAGCCGGGCTGGATCTCAACAAGTTTTAGAACCGTTCAGTCTCAGGGTTGGGCCGATCCAACCCTGGGTCGTCGGCCCAGAGCTAAATCTAGCCTTTGTTCTGGCCTCTTTGGGCGAGTGATTGGGGGCCATAGCCAGGATTGCCCAAGCTCTCAGACCACTGCGGTCGCCAGCTCAGGGGTGGGTTGAGGTGCCTCAATAGCCTTAGCAATGGCCTGTTCAATGTCGGCCAGGGCCTGTTTAATCGACCCGGCCTCCTCCACCTCTGGCAGAGTCAGCAGCAGGCAATCG
>DVEE01000362.1 GCA_015295885.1 Leptolyngbyaceae cyanobacterium M65_K2018_010 | reverse complement strand
CAACAGCACTCTCAAAATTTTGCTGAACGTGGCGTGGATGCTGCTCGTGGGCTGGGAGATTGCCCTTGTACATCTGGTTCATGCGGTGATCCTGGCCATCACCATCATTGGCTTGCCCTTTGCCAAACAGCACCTCAAATTGATTGTGCTAGCGCTTTTCCCCTTTGGTCGCGATTTTCAGCCTATCACTTAGGTGGCTGGGTTCTCCAGGGTGCTTTTATCCTGAGCTACGGCCCCAGCCCCTTGGATCGCCAAGCGTTCAACCAGCCTACCCCCTCCACCCGTGGCCCCGATCTGGCCCGGCACTTTTGGGTCGATATTCCTTGTGGAGTACTACAGGAGCTGCTCTGGCTAGTTACAGCCTAAGGAGAGGCCTGGCAGCCTACCCAGGTGCCTTGATCTTCATAGATAAACGGAGCAAAGCCCTCAGCGCAGGTGACTACTACACCGCTTTGAGGTCCAGGCAGGGTGAGCTGCTGCACCGTACCACCTACCGGGCTGGGCACCTCAGCTAGGGTTGGTTCAGTCAGGGAGGATGCCGGTCCCACCGCATCCCCAGGGTTAGGAACCTGACACCCAATCCACTCCAGGCCCATGTCGCTATAGGTGAAGGGGGCAAACCCCTCCTGGTCACAGGTCACTAAAGTCGAGCCCTCCGGACCAGCTAGGGTGAGCTGTTTTACGGCACCCCCGTCAGGGCTTTCGATCTCCGTGAGGACGGCGGTAAAAGTTTCCCCAGGAGTCTCAACGGTTTCTGGGCGATTATCGCAGGCTGTTGCCCCTAGCCAGCAGACCAGGGCCACCGCACTCCATTGAGCCACGGCTGCGAGGGGGCGTTTGCATGGCGTCATAAATTCAATCCTTAAAAAGCTCTGTGTCAATGGTGATTATAAATACAATTTAAGCTTTACTGGAGGCATCACCACCGGCTCAGCCGGGTGCTTTGTCACCTGGCTGACCAGGTCGCCCGAAATGCCCGGAAGGCTTCCAGCGGCGTTTTATCTCCATAACTCCCCCGGTAGGAGGTGACCTCAAACCTAGAATGGGAATAACTATCTAGAAGAAGTGTCTTTCGCCGTGTACATGAAGACGCTACAGGCTCAGCAGTTGTTGGGTAACCGCCAGGGTAACGCGATGAAAATGTTTCGAGTCCTTGTTCTGGGCGAGCACTGCAAAATGGATGTTTCGGGTGATCGGTGCTACATGGGTTTCTATGTGACGCGCTTTGTCGAAGCGGCAACCCCCGAGGATGCCCGCGTTGCTGCGATCGCTGCGGTTCGTCGGGATGCAAGGCTCGATGGTCTGATACTGAATGATGAGGCTGATCCTCCCCTACTCTTGATCGATGAGATTGAAGCAGTCTCCGAACTGGATGTTCCAGCAGTCGAACCAGGAATCGTATTCTTTAGAGATGAGAACTAGTCTGTCTAGAGATGAGCACCAATCCGTCGGTAGCGAAATCAGTCCGCCGCCCTATCTTGTGTTTCGTCAAGGCGTGTCGTTCTGGGTTGAGAAGCGTCCATTGAGGGATTGGACAGTGACCCCACAAGCCTTCAACGAGGGCTGTTATCGCACTGCTTGGATTTACGACACGAATGGGAGCCTCTGGCAGATTGTCCATGCCAAATTCAAGCAAACACCGTCATTGGTCCATACCCTGTTGCCCTGGAAGCAGTTGCCTGTGCGGATTGAGGTGCGTCCGTGCGCAAGACCAACGGTTGCGGGTATCCTAGTCGAGCTTGCCGCGATCCTCGAGGCCGGGAATTCGTTCTCAGAGAACTTGAATCATGACCCGGCAGATATGCTCAAATGCCTTAGAAGGGCTACTACGCCAACAGAACTCATTCAATACGCTGATCAATCAATAGGAGTGACCTGGGGCTGCTGACAATTGGCTCTCCCCCAGGCGTCCACGGCTGTAGGCTGGCCCCCTATCACCTGGGCTATGCTCGCCCCAGAGTATAGTCAGGGCTATTGCGAACCGTAAATCCCAACCAGGTCATGGGGATACTGACCAAACCCTTAGCGCTATCTGAGCGAGAGTCAGGATAGTTAAGCCATGGCCTATAGGGGCAAAACCTCCCCGATTTCTTCAAGGAACCGGGGAGCTGGCTGTATAAAGTAACTATTTACCGCTCAGTCAGCTTGGTCAGCAGAGTATTCGAGCGATCCACGAAGGCCTTCATGCCCTCGGCGTCGAAACCCTTTTGGGCCATCAGGGCGGTGTCGTAGATTTGATTGCAGATTAAGTTGGCCAATTCTCCGGCAGGGGAGGTGGTGCCGCCCGCGCCGATGATGGTGCTCTGGCTGAGGCCAAGCAGGTTCTGAATCAGCG
>DVEE01000232.1 GCA_015295885.1 Leptolyngbyaceae cyanobacterium M65_K2018_010 | reverse complement strand
CCCGCCGCATCCTCGATCCCTGGATTCACCCCGGTGGCGATATTCTAAGCACGCCCCTGGCCACTAACATTCCCCCTGAGGTATTACAAACCCTGGATCAGCTCTGGGTGGAGGCCAGCGGCGGGCGGTTTGGCTTTAGCGTACAGCAGCGCCTTTGGGCCGAGGGCAGAGCGCAGAATCCGGTAGATTCGGCCACCGCGGCGAAAGCCTTTGGCGATCGTGTCGGCTGGACTCGCCCCCCCGGCATGGAAGACCCCACCTTTATTGCCGGGGAATGGCTGACCGAGATGGAAATTACCTACTCCCTGGATGCCCCAGTGGGCCATCTGCCCTGGGCCGGGGTGAGCTGGGCGCAAATTTACCGCCTCCTCTCCGTGGAAAGCTGTGGCAGTTGCACCATCGACGCCATGTACGTGCAAGGCGAGCGGTTCCACCAGTACCTACCCAGCCTCTACAGTTGGGTGGAGACAGCGCTGGCGCTGACGGTGCCGGAAATTGGCTCCTGGCAGCGGCCCCAGTTAGCCTACACCATTGATCTCAGGTCCCTCTACCCCGAGGCCCAATGCCCGATTACCCCGGTGTCCTCGGCCATTAGCCCCAATGGGGCGGTGGTGGCCATCGGCAGCCACAGCTACATTGCGGGTTGCCCCTCAGTGGGAGAAAGCGCCCTGGCCCTGTGGAATGCTCAGCGGGGTACCCGCATTATTACCCTGCATCGGGGGCCTGCGTTGGCAGCTTCGGCCCAGGGCCACCCCGCCCAGGAACCCGCCGGCCAGGGCGCGCGCATCGTGGGGGATGTGGCCAATGCAGTAGCCTTTACCCCCGATAGTCAGGTAGTGGCGGCAGGGATGTCCTACGGGGTGGTACGGCTATGGTCGGCCACCACCGGCGAACCGGTGCGCACCCTAGAGGGACATCGCTACGCGGTGCGGGCGATCGCCATCAGCCCCACCGGCCAAACCCTGGCCAGTGCCAGCGCCGACCACACGGTCAAACTCTGGGATTGGCAAACCGGGCGGCTGTTGCAGACCATCTCCATCCCCGCCGCCAACGGCTTCGTCCACACCCTGCGCTTTAGCCCCAACGGCCAGCGCCTGGCCACGGCCACTGACCAAAACACCCTCCAGCTCTGGGAGGTGCCCACCGGACGGCTGCTCCGCACCCTGGTGGATCGGGCCGGCAATGGCCCTGCCCCCCTGCCCTTAGCCTTTAGCCCCGACGGTACCACCCTGGCCACCGGGGATGCCGACAACAGCCTGAAGTTTTGGAACTCTGCCACCGGCGCCCGCCAACTCACCCTCGGTGTGCACGAACCCCTGCGCCACCTGGCCTATAGCCCCAACGGGGAGTGGCTCGCCACCAGCGATGGCACCACTGCCCGGCTGTGGAACCTGGCTCGCCGTGAAACCGTGCATTTCATTCCCCTTAACCAGACCGCCGGGCACCCCATTCAGCCCACCAACCCAGGTTTGATAGCCTTTAGCCCGGATGGCCAAACCCTGGCCGCCAGTACTCTGCTGCTGCCGTTGATCGAAAGCGAGCCGATTCCCCGCCAGGGCATCACCCTCTGGTCGGTGGCGACGGGGCAACCCCTGTCTCAGCTCCACGAGGTTGGCCCCTTTCAGTTCAGCCCCCGAGGCGACTTTTTGATGGCCCAGGGGCAAAAGGTGCAGTTCTGGCAGCCCTACAGCGGTCTGGTGAGATAGTCGTCACGGTTAATGGGGGCTGTTCAGACCATGCCCCGCTCGCCCCATCTCACCCCCGGATGGGTTCCCTCCTGAGGTTGGCCGTCAGCTAGCGCTAGCGGGCCAGGCCAACCCCTACTCCGCTGAAGTCCCCCTGCGAGCACGGGTTGATCCCCCAGCATTTAAGAGCCGGGTAGTGGCTACGGCATGAGATTTCGGGCCCCTTCGTAGTAGGTAGCCCAGGAGCTCACATCCGGTTTAAGTCGCCAGTTGTTGCGGCTTACGGAGACGGTTAGTAGGGGAATGCTGATATTTTGGCTATTCCCTACCATGGTGACAATCACATCCGTCATCTCAGGATCCGCGTCAAAGCTGCGCTGCACAGCGGCCCGGGCAACAATTTCAGAGCGCTGTAAAAAACTATCGAAACTTTCGCCTGCTTCGCGAATTAAAAATATGTTGAGGCGCGAGGTGTAGGCCGTGGCCACCGGAGGAGCCACCAGGTAGGGAAGCCCGCTACCAGCCAAACCCAAAAACACAGCCAAAGCCACCCGCCAACCCAGTCGAGCGATCGCTCGGACAGGGGACAGAGGGCGATCGCAGCCAGGATCAATTCCCCCGCGACTGCTAGGACTCGGTTGTGCCCGTTGCATAGCTGACCTCCTCAACTGGTTGGCTCAATTGTACCGATCCTCCTGGCAATGGCAGCAGGTCTGAGCCTGAAATCTTTTATGGGTTACAACCCTGGCTTAGCGCTACTATGGCAGGTAAATTTTTGCCCCGCGCTCACGACCAGGGCAGAAGTAGGCATGGCAGGAGGTACCTAACGGAATGGCAACCCATTGGCCGGTGGTGGTCGGCATCAATCAATACCAATTCCTTCAACCCTTGATGTATGCCCAGTTTGATGCCCTGGAACTGAAGGATTTCCTGGTGGAAGAGGCCGGGCTGCCAGCGGCCCAATGCGCCTTGCTCACCGATGTTTCGCCCATGCTCTATGAGGGCTCCGCCTTTCCTGGCCGGGAGGTGATTTTGCAGCGGTTGAGCCAAACCGTGGAACTGGCCCAGCCGGAGGATACGATTTGGTTCTTCTTTAGCGGCTACGGTGTTCACTATGAAGGGCAAGACTACCTTTTGCCCATTGATGCCGACCCCAGTCGAATCGCCCAGACCGGCATTCTAGTGGAAACGCTCTTCAAAGTTCTAAGCCAGGGAAAAATGTCCCAAGCTCTAGTCATTTTGGATATGAACCGCCCCCAGGCGGCCCTCTCCGCGGCCCGGTTAGGCCAGCAGTCCCTAGAGCTAGCCAAAGGTTTCTCCATCCCGCTCCTATTGTCCTGCCGACCCGATGAATTTTCCCAGGAAACCCTGGCCGTGCGCCATGGCCTATTTAGTGAAGCCATGATTGAGGGGCTACGATTCCATGGCTGCCTGACCTTAAGCCAATTGGTCGATTACCTGACCCGGCGAGTGCCGGAACTCTGTCGCTTTCACTTTCGCCCTGAGCAGCATCCGGTGGCGGCGATTCCTCCAGAGCAAAAGTTTATGCTGTTGGTGCCGCCAAGCGCGGCCGGGCTATTACCCAGCCAAGAGTTGCCCTACACCGGCGGGCCTATGACCCTGGTGCCGCCCCTGGAAGCGATCCCAACCCCGACGGTAGGGGCAGATAGCCTGGCAGTAGTCGGGGAAGAGGCCGACAGCACCGTTGCCAGTGACGGCTCCGGCTCTGAGGTTCCCTCCGAGTTGCCGCCCATGGGGTTTGAGCCACCTACTCTACCATCCCCAACTGTGCCACCGCCCCCGACCCCCGCTCCGGCTAAGGAGGCCGAGGCTGCGGTCTCCATCCCCCGTCCCACCGAGGGGATCGGCAGAGTGGCTGGGTGGCAATGGAGCCTGGTAGCCGCCGCAGGGCTTTTGCTATTGGGCCTCTTGGCCCAAAATAGGACTGTCCTTTGGGGTAATGGATCCCCCACTCCTGAGGTCCCTGAAGTGGCGGCATCCGATGCCGAAGCACCCCCTGCGGCTAATCCAGAACCTTCTAGCGAGGCCAGCTCAGCCCCTGAGGACAATGCCCCTGCCCTCTTTCCGGGCCGCACCATGGACCCAGCCGCGGCCCTAGAACAGGCCCGCAGGGCTTTGGCGGAGAAAAAGTTCGGAGCGGCCCTGACCTGGCTGAGTCAAATTCCTGAGGATCAGCGCCCCGAAGACTACGCTACCCTGCTGGCCCAGGCCCAGGCTGGCTATGACAGCACCACAGTCACCGGTGAAGCGGTGCTCAGCGAGGCCCGGCGGCTAGTGGAACCGCTGTCGGCCTCCCTATTCAACGATGCCATTGAGCAGGCGCGCCAGGTACCGATTGGAGATCCCCTCTACGAACAGGCCCAGGCCGATATTTTGCGCTGGAGCCAGGTTATTTTAGATCTGGCGGAGGGGCGAGCCGCCGCCGGTAATTTTGATGGGGCGATCGCCGCTGCCCGCCTGGTACCAGAGGATCAACCAGAGGTCTACGCCCAAGCCCAGACCCAAATTCAGCGTTGGCAGCAGCGCCAGGTCAATCGGCAACTGTTACAGCAGGCCCAAGCCCTCCTGCAACCGGATCAGGCCACCTCCTTTAAGGATGCGATCGCCCTGGTGCAGCAAATTCCCCCCGATTATCCGGAGTACGCCGTGGCCCAGGAGCGCATTGACCAATGGAGCCAGGACATTCTAGTGATTGCTCGAGCCCGGGCTGCCGCCGGAGATGTGGCCGGGGCCATAGCCGCCGCTGAAAAGGTACCCGTCGCCACCAGTGCCTACGATCAGGCCCAGCAGGAGATCCAGCGATGGCAAGAACCCTAAGGCTACGGGGCCGGGAGGCCCTGGCCCAGGGATCGTGCCGATGGCCCCGGGGGGAGCCCCATCCGAAGGGCCAAGGGACTCCGTGGCCAGGGCCAGAACACTTAACCTTCAACACTCAAGCTTAACCGTTCAAAGGGTCACTATGGTTGCACCGGCAAATCCCATCCCCCCTGGGCCTGGTCAAGAATCGGTGTGGGACTATCCCCGGCCACCTCGGGTAGAAGACTCACCCCGACGGATTCGAGTCGTGCTTAATGGCGTAGTCATTGCCGATTCCCAACGTACCAAACGGGTACTCGAAACCAGCCATCCACCGGTTTATTACCTTCCCCCTGCAGATGTCCAGATGCAGTATTTCCAACCTACGGCCAGGACTACCTTCTGTGAATGGAAGGGAGCAGCCACCTACTACACCATCACAGTGGGCGATCGCCAGGTGGTGAACGGGGCTTGGGCCTACCCCCAGCCTACCGAGCCGTTTCGGGGCATCGCCCACTACCTGGCCGTTTATCCGGGCCAGATGGACGCCTGTTACGTAGATGACCAGCAGGTGCAGGCTCAACCGGGAGATTTTTATGGCGGTTGGATTACCCCAGAGATTGTCGGCCCGTTTAAGGGCGGCCCAGGCACCTGGGGCTGGTAGGGGTTAGCCTATCTAGACCTGGTCGGGTTGAGAACTGCAGGCCGGCGCAATCCCTAGCGTATCTCGACTGCCCGTGAGAACTTCTACGGCCCGTTTAAGCTTGGCCTCCAGGTAGGCCTTTTGATCCAGCAATTGGCGCAGTTTTTGGTGGCGGCCGATCGCCAGACCTAGGGTGGAAACCTGCTCTGGCGGGCAAAGCAGACATTGCATTTGGCCATCGGAACTCAGGCTGCAAAGCCGATAGCGGGTGGTGGCTAAGGGGTTCGTATGCAGCGGTGTGGTGGGCTCTGTCGTGGGACTGCCATTACTCCCCCAGGATTCGCAGAGCCGTTCCACGTAATTCGACAGGGTCTGGGGATCCCCATGGCGCAAAATAGCGGCGTCACTTGGCCCGGCCTCTCCGGGCTGAGGGGTAGTTTCTATGGCCTCCAGCCAACCGTCGACAATGGGACCTTCCAGGTAAAGGGCCTGAATCCGCTGAATCGTTTCCTTGAGTTCCCCGTGCCAGGCTTCTACGGCCATTTGAATATCTTGCAGCACCTTTAAGGCCAGGGCTGGATTGGCATCATGGCGATGGCGACTGAAGGCCGGACGCTTACCCTTAGGCAGAAGCGGCGCTGGGGTTCTAGGCCCGGCGGTGGGGAAAGACGTTACACTCCTGGCCCCTGTCCTAGCGGGCTGTTCTGAAGCGGAGACCAGTTCAAAGGAAACCTGCGTCGGCTTTGGCTGAGGTTGTTTTGATTCAGCCAGCACGGGGGATGGGGAACGGGAGGGTTTTAGGTTAGGCAAATCAGCCATAGCAACAAACTATTACAAGGCCGGAACGGTCACATCTAAGTTTGAAGGAACTCCACGGAGGTTAACCCCATGCCCAATTTATACCTGAAACTCTTAATTTTGCGCTACACCCCCTAGAAAAACCGTCTGGGGCTGGGCAGCTGACCCAACAGCTCAAAAATCACATGAAGTGGTCAATGGCTACAGCCGAGACCGCAGCAAAAATCGTGATAGCCAATCCTACCAACGGATTTTGCCCCTGACTGACGGCAAAGGAAGTGATGACTCCAGCCCCTAAGGCCGCGATCGCAACCGCACTCACCCAATCTTTTTGTATGTTGTGCATAGCCCCAATTCAAGATTTGTTACGTAAGGATGTCTGGGTTGCAATCTCAACGGAACGGTGAAATCCTTGAATTTCCGCTCATTTCCATTGACTTTGCCGACCTCAAACTGCAAATTTTCAGAATCCAAACCTAACATTCGCCCTCAACTTGCACCGGGACTACGCCAGAAACTGATACCAACCTTTAGAGTTAGTCAAATTAGTTAACATTTTCCTGGGTGAAATTTCCCAACCGGGCAACCAGACCCTGACCATACCCTCAGGGACAGAGGGCACCCGGCTGGCTGAGGGGATGCCTACAAGCACCCCTGGGGCTAGGACTCTTCAGGCCGCCCTAAGGAGTTGGAGAAAAGTCTTTCAGAGTCAGAACCTCAATCGTCAGAGCCTCTTCCCTTAGGCCCGGTTGACGGTTCGCAACAGCCAAAGGGTGGCCGCTAAAGACGCGAAGTGGGCCAGCAACGTATTGGTATTGGCCTGGACGATGAAAATATCAAAGGCTTCGACGTATTGGTTAATATTGCCAGGCACAAACAAAGTCCCCCCTTGGGGTTGGGCCAGGGCCTTAGCCAGTAGAGAACCGATCAAAGCCTGACCACCAAACAAGGTAACTAGCATCCCTACCATGCTAATGATGATGCCAATCCGCAGGGCCTGCAGGGCATCCTTAGGGCTGGGCCGCTTACTCGTATCGCGGCTACGTAACCGTCGCCCCAAAACGGTATATCGAAAGGCCCAGTAGGCGCTCAGGTACACCGCCACCAGCCCGACCGCAGCCAGGGTAAGACCCACACCAGTGCCAGGGTTATTGCTGGCACTGGATCGGGCCCCCACGTTGACCAGGGCAAACATCAACACCAGGCTGGAGATCACCGCCAAAACGGCCTGCACCCAAAAACTAATCCATCCGGTCAGCCGGAAGGAACTGGAAATGCGGCGCACCGCAGGGGGCAACGTGTAGTCGAGTTCACTGTTCATACCAGTGATTCTAGACCAACCCTCCACCCCTGGGGATAGCCCAGCGAACCAGAATGGCAGAGTCGGGAATGGCAGAGTCGGGTCTGGAGGCCAGGGGTGGAGTGGTAGAGTAAAGCCACCATACCCTCCTAGCTTGTATGTCCTACTCCATTGACGATGCCAAAACCTGTCTAGAGTCGCTCTGTGCGGCCTGGGGCCCACGGGTGGATTACCTAGCCATTCGCCTCGAACAGTCGGAGGGGACTGAAATTTTTCTGCGGGGCGGAGCGATTGAAACCCTGAGCGAGGGGTTAGCTATCGGCGGGCATGTGCGAGCCTGTTACCGGGGCGGGTGGGGCTTCGCCAGTTTCAACGATCTGCAGGGACTGCGAGATCGAGTGGAGGAGGCCGTGGCGGCGGCTCGGTTGGTCGGTGATGAAGAGACCCACCTGGCCCCCATCGATCCGGTTCAGGTGACCCAGCATTTACCCCTTAGCGGTACCGACCCCCGGCAGATTCCCCTGGCCCGTAAAAAAGCCCTCTGCAGTCACTATGCAGACCTGCTGCAAAGCCAGGATGACCGCATTACCACGACCTCCGTGCGTTATTCCGATACGGCCCAGCGTGTCATTCTGGCCACCTCCGAAGGCACCCTCATCGACCAGTCCTGGTCAGATATGGAAATGCGCTTTGCGGCCACGGCCAGAAATGGTGAAACCGTGCAGACCGGGCGCGAAACCACGGGTTCTCGCAAGGCTTACGAAGACTTAGAAAACCTCGATGCCCAGGTCATCCATTCGGCTCGCCGGGCCGTTTCGGCCTTGGACTTACCCACGGTGCGGGGATCGGTCTATGAAGTGGTAATCGATCCGATTTTGACCGGGCTGTTTGTCCATGAAGCCTTTGGTCATCTGTCAGAGGCGGATATGGCCTACGAGAATCCAGACCTGCTAGAGGCCATGAGCATGGGCCGCCGGTTTGGCCCCCAGGGGTTACACATTTACGATGGGGCCGCTCCCCAGGGACACAGAGGCAGTTACTTCTACGACGATGAGGGCACACCCGCCAGTACCACTCAGTTGATCCAAGACGGCGTGCTAGTAGGTCGACTGCACTCGCGGGAAACCGCAGGTAAATTGGGAGAATTGCCGACGGGGAACGCCCGTTGCCTGAATTACCACTACTCGCCCCTGGTGCGCATGACCAATACCTGGATAGAGCGGGGTACCACGCCGGTCAACGACCTATTTGCCGATATTAAAGAAGGGGTCTACGCCCGCAACTGGCTGGAGGGGATGACCAATGGGGAAATGTTTACCTTCACCGCCGGCGAAGCCTGGATGATTCGCCAGGGGCAATTGGCGGAACCCCTGCGGGATGTCACCCTATCGGGTAATGTGTTCCGCACCCTGGCCGACATTGTAGCCATCGGCGATGACTTTTACTGGGATGAGTCGGGCGGCTGTGGCAAAGGGGGCCAGAATGGCCTGCCCGTGGGCTGCGGCGGACCGAGCCTGCGGATTAAGAATGTGGTGGTCGGCGGCGAAGCCGAGGATGGGTAACCTAACCCCTGATGGGGAGGACAAACGGCCCCTCACTTGGTCTAACGGGGCGGCCGCCGCTGGGAGGAGTGACCGGGGGTGGGAGGTGGTGGGCGATGGGGGCCAAAGTATTTCTCACTGCGGTAACGCAACCACACCCGTAGAGCTTGGGGAATCTGATCCTTTTGCGCTGGGGTGAGGGTGTTGTACAGAGCCAGCGCCTTCTCTCGCTCTCCCCGACAGGCCGCATTGTTGTGGGCATCCCAGTAACTGCGGGCCACTCGAATCCGCCGACAAACTTCCTTCACCAAGGCCTGGCCTTCCAGAGGAAGGGGTGTAGCCTTGGAGGCAGTCCGCTTGGCCCTAGCCCGTGCCATGGTTTTCCTTTATCGAGATTGATTCCATCCTAACCTGCCCCCCCGAATTCGTAGACCCGAGATCATTTTCATTTACCTGGCACTCTGCGATAGTAGGTCTATAAAGCCTAGGCGAGGTGAGCAGTGGTTCCCCTAAAAGACGAAAACCCCGCACAGATTACGCCCTACGTTACCTATGGGTTGATTATTCTCAACGTGGTGATTTTTATCTATGA
>DVEE01000302.1 GCA_015295885.1 Leptolyngbyaceae cyanobacterium M65_K2018_010 | reverse complement strand
CAACCCGCAAGGTAAAGCGGTTAGCGGAGTCTTCCCAGGAAATCTCTAAAATTGTTGCACTCATTTCTACGATCGCTTCCCGTACCAACCTACTGGCGCTGAATGCCAGTATTGAAGCGGCTCGAGCCGGCGAGGCCGGGCGGGGCTTTGCGATCGTGGCCGATGAGGTGCGGCAGTTAGCCGACCGGGCGGCTAAAGCCTCGAAGGAAATCGAGCAGATTGTGCTGCAAATCCAGGGTGAAACTAGCGGGGTGATGACGGCCATGGAGGAAGGCACCCAGCAGGTGATCGAGGGAACTCGCTTAGCCGAGCAAGCCAAGCGATCGCTGGAAGATATCATCCAGGTTTCTAATCGCATCGATGTGCTGGTGCGATCGATTACCGCGGACACCGTGGAACAGACGGAAACCTCCCGCGCTGTCGCCCAGGTGATGCAGTCGGTTGAACTAACGGCCCAGGAAACCTCCCAGGAAGCCCAGCGAGTCTCGGCCTCGCTGCAAAACCTGGTGGGTGTTGCCCGTGATCTGCTGACTTCGGTGGAGCGATTTAAAGTGGAACACAACGATGGTTAGGGGGGGGTGACCCTTGGCTTGACTCCAACCTCAGGCAGGGTCTCAAGCAACTGTTTATGGGAAAATCGCTATGCCACCTGAAGATCAAAAGCGCATCCTAGGGTACTTCCTCGAAGAAGCTAGGGATCATCTCAACACCATTGAGCAAGGTCTGCTCAACCTGCAGGTCACCCTCGATGATCCTGAGATGATTAACGAGGTGTTTCGAGCGGCTCACTCGATTAAGGGGGGAGCCGCTATGCTGAGTCTGCATAGCATTCAACGGACCTCCCACCGGATGGAGGATTTCTTTAAGCAGCTGAAGGATGATCCGATTACCCCCGACCTTACCCTGGAGTCCTTACTGCTACAGATTTTCGACGGTCTAAAGGAACAGATCGATCGCCTCCAGAGCCCCTTTGGCCTGACCGATGACCAGGCCCAGGCCATTCTGACCAACCTGGAGCCGATGTTTGAGCAGGTTGAAACTCACCTACGGGATTTAGTGGCTACTCCTCCCCCAGTGGCAACACCCACTATCGCCATCCCTGCCGAGGTAGTGCCCGTTGCCGTAGCTGCTGCTCCCCACCCAGAGGCCAGGGCTCTGCAGTTTGTCTTTCGCAGCGATGTGCCAGAACTGCTACGGCAAATGTTGGCCACCTTTAGACAGTCTGATGATGCCAGCTCTCGACAACACCTAGCCCAATTTTGTCAGCGGCTGCACCGACTGGGTGAACAGTTTGAGCTGGTGGAGTGGTGTGCTCTGGCCCAGGCCGCGGCCCAGGCGGTAGCCAACCCCCAGCAAACCTACCGGACCCTGGCCAAGGTGGTTATTAAAGACCTAAAACGGGCCCAGGAATTGATTTTGGCTGGGCAGCCCAGCCAGGTTCAGGCTTCGCCGGCATTGCTAGCCTTGGGGCCCGTAGATCGGCCGTTGTCAGGGCAGCCAGCCAGCCAGGAAAGGCTGGTCGATGGTTTAACTGGCTATATAGATGTTTCGGATTTAGACCCGTTTTTGGTCGCCAGTGAAGCCGCCGCAAGCAGTATCGCTAACTCGGAGGATAGGGAGGACTGGTTGAGCCTATGGTCCGACACCCCGGCGGTGGCGTCTGTGGACCCGGCGGCGGCGGCAGAAGTATGGAATGACTTCACCACCACCCCAGCGGCTAGCCATCCAACCCCGGTCGGGTCGGGGCCGCAGGTGGGTACTGAGGAGTTGAATAGCCTGGCGGATCTGTTTGAAGGCGACTCAATCGGGTTAGAAGACCTCTGGGAGGAGGAGGAGGTAGGCGAGGTTACCTCAGCCGTGGGTGCAGAGGCGATGGGGCCGGAGGCCGACCTAGACCTAGAGTATGCCGACCTCTTTGAGCCCGAGTTGGGCTCCACTTTCGAGACGCCGGTGGCGGGCGAGGAGGATGACCTGGCCAACCTCTTTGGTGACGCCCTTGAAGCGGACCCTACTACCGATGACCTGGCCTTCCCCGAGGACAAACCAGAACCGGGGAATATTGCCCCAGAGTTCGCCGAGGTTGATGCGGAGCTGACTCCCGCTCAGCCAGGGCGGTCAGACCCCCATCCCTCGCCAGAGGTGGATGAACTGTTCTTTACGGCGGCCTCAGGGGAAACTACCCAGGCCTTCCCTGACCTTGACCAGGAGTTGGCTGAGGTGGAGGACTTTTTTCAAATCTCTGGGGCTATCGGAAACCATGCCCCGGGGCTTGAGGTTGAGGAGTTCTTTGAGCCAGAGGAGTCTACCTCGTCAGACTATTGGGCAGACCATGTACCGACTGCCCCAGGCTTAGAGTTCCTAGCGCAGCCCGATCAGCCTGGGGTGGTGGCCGCTGCTGGGGCAACCGAGGGCGTCAGCCCACCGCACGCGGGAGCCGGGGTTGACGACCCGGTGGCACCGGTTAATCTTGCTGCCACCCCAGAGGCTCCTACACCGGATCGAGCCGTCGCCAACTTCCCAGAGCCCCCTAGCCGGGGCTCTGGGAATTGGGCCCTGGCCGATCCCTTTGGGGCCCTGAACCTAGACAGCCTGGAGGACAAGGGTGAAGAGGCCGCGGCCTGCCTTGGGGATCGGCCCATGGCACCGGAGCCAGACCTGTCGCCGTCGGTCGCCCTGGAAAGCCCTGCTGTTGCCGCTGCTGTAGACCCTGAGACCGTGGCAGCCAGCGAGGCCCAAAGAGTGCAGCCTCGCCCCTCTGAAGCCAGTTCTGCCGGGGTGAGTGAGTTTGATACCTTTACCGAGTTAGAGGCCTTTCTAGACCAGGATGAGATGGAGGCAGATTTCACGGCTTCGGTTTCTGCCCCCCTAGAACCGTCGATCGCGGCGGCCCATGAACCTGTGGAGGATCGTCAGCTTAAGGGCGATGACGATGGATTTGAGGAGGTCGAACGGTTACTGGAGGAGGCTGAACAGCTAGGCGGATCAGTGCCTCATTGGGCCACTCGGCGGGGGAGCCCGGCCGGGATGTCTCGCCCACCGCGCCGGGCCAACATCCTGGCCGATCAAACCATGCGGGTTTCGGTGGGCCACCTAGATAACCTTGGCAATTTGGTGGGAGAACTCGTCGTCAACCGTAACTCCCTAGAGCAGGACCAGGAGCGGTTGCGGCAGTCCCTGGATAATCTGCTGCATCAGGTCCAGCAGCTCAACGATGTGGGGCAGCGGATGCGCGATCTCTACGAGCGATCGCTGTTAGAAAGCTCCCTCATGGCGAATCGACAGGCCTTTGCCCTGGGCCATGGGGCCGGTTATGACAGCAGCCACGCCACCGGCACAACCTTTGATGCCTTGGAGATGGATCGCTTTACCGGCTTCCATACCCTATCCCAGGAAATGATTGAGTTAATCGTGCGAGTGCGGGAAGCGGCCTCTGATATTTCATTCACCGTTGACTCCACCGATCAAATTGCGCGCCAATTTCGCCAGGTCACCACCCAACTCCAGGAAGGGTTAAATAAGGCTCGCATGGTCCCCTTTGGTCAGGTGGCGGATCGTCTACCTCGGGCCGTCCGGGATATTGCCCGTCAATTCGGGAAGGAGGCCAAACTGGTGGTCGAAGGGCGCGATACCCTGATTGACAAAATGATTCTGGAACGCCTGTACGACCCCATGACTCACCTAGTGAGTAATGCCATCACCCACGGCATTGAGTCTCCAGAGGAGCGGTTGGCCTTGGGTAAACCCCGGGAAGGTACGATTACGGTCCGGGCCTTCTATCAGGGTAATCAAACAGTCATTTACATTGCCGACGATGGCCAGGGCATTAACCCGGTAGTGATCAAGGCCAAGGCCCTAGATCAAGGCTTGATTACTCCGGTCGAGTCTCAAGCCATGGCTGATCCAGAAGTGTATGATCTGCTATTTTTACCCGGTTTTACTACCCGCGATCAGGCCGATGCCTTTTCAGGCCGGGGCTTTGGCATGGACGTAGTGCGCACGGCTCTTAACGATATGCGCGGCTCGGTTACCGTTGAGTCCGAGGTAGGCCAGGGCTCCAGTTTTACCATTCGACTTCCCCTCACCCTGAGCATTACCAAGGCCCTGAGCTGCGTGAACAACCAGGCTCGCATCGCCTTTCCCATGGATGGGGTGGAAGATATGCTGGATATCCCTAAAAATCGGGTTCAAACCGATCCCCAAGGGCACACCTGCATCATCTGGCGAGACACCCTGCTGCCCTTCCGGCCCCTGGGCGATTTGTTGAAGTTTAATCGCAGCTTGGGCCGCGGCCGCATCTACGGTGGGCCCCAGGATGAAGAGATGATTTCCATTGTGGTGCTCCGCAGTGCCAGCACCTATATCGGTCTTCAGGTTGATCAGGTGATTGGGGAGCAGGAAATTGTCATTAAACAATTGGAGGGCCCGGTGCCCAAACCAACGGGTATTGCCGGGGCAACGGTATTGGGTGATGGCCGCGTTATGCCCATTGCCGACGTGCTGGAACTGATTGATCTGGCTACTGGGCGTCTGCGCCGCGATACTCCGGCCATGTTGTGGGCTCCGCCAGAGTCAGCCGCCCCCGAGCCTCGCACTTCCCCCAGTGAACCGACGGTTTTGATTGTGGATGACTCCATCACCGTGCGCGAGTTGTTGTCCCTGACCTTCAATAAGGTCGGTTATCGGGTTGAGCAGGCCCGGGACGGCCAAGAGGCTTGGGAAAAACTCCGGTCTGGTTTGCCCTGCAATCTGGTGTTCTGCGATATTGAAATGCCCCGCATGGATGGGCTGGAACTGCTATCTAGAATGCAGAAGGATACCCATCTGAGTCAGATTCCCATTGCTATGCTCACCTCCCGGGGCGCCGACCGTCATCGCCAGGTGGCCTTAGATCTGGGGGCCAAGGGTTACTTTACCAAGCCCTACTTGGAGGAAGTGCTTCTGGAGGCTGCCCAGCGCATGCTACAGGGGGAAACCATCATGGCCCCCTAGGGGTGAGATGATCCGACCGCCGTTCCTTGGCTTAGACTAGGGTGAAGGTGTTTCAGCCCATGGCCATCCCGTCTGGGTTAACACCATTGTTCCCTGGCTGGCGGCCATGTCCTAGGCAGGGATTTCCTGGAATGGATGACTCTAGGCCTTTAGTGAGGATAGCTTGATGATTTTTCCTGGCGCTCCCGTGACCGTCATCAATGTCAACGACACCTATTACGGCTTTCAAGGTTTGGTGCAGCGCATCACCGATGGTAAAGTTGCCGTTTTATTTGAAGGTGGTAACTGGGATAAACTGGTCACCTTCGAACTTTCCGAACTAGAACCGGTCAACCCTGGGCAGCGCCGGAGCTAACGGGCGATGCACATTCCTGTATCCCAGCCGCCAGCCCCGGTCAGGGCCGCGAACCACATGGCGGAGGTGATTGAAACCTCCACCACTGAATTCCTGGCCCAGTGCTTAGATCCAGACGGGCTCAGTTTTCCCACCATGCCAGCCTTTGGCAGTTGGGTGACGGCCCAGGACGAAGAAACCGATAACCAAATCTATGGAGTGGTTTACCATGCCACCACGAGCCCGATTGATTCCGTTCATCGAGCGCGGGCCCTGGGCTTGTCCCTAGAGGAACTGAGGGAGCAGCAGCCCCAGATCTTTGCCATGCTCAAAACTGAATTTCGGGTGGCCATTGTTGGGTTTCGCTCCCCCAATTTAGCAGGGCAGCCTGAGGGGCCCATCTTTCAACACCTGCCTCCTCGCCCTCCCCAAGTTCACCAAGCGGTCTATGGTTGCCCACGACAGGCTGTGATCGAGTTTACCGAGCAACTGGATTTTCTGCGGACCATTCTGACCCTCACCCAGGCCCCTGTCGATAGCCTACTAGCGGCGGTTATCCGTCAGTGCTATCAATTACGCAACCTGGATCGGTCGTGGCTAGTGGGAGCTAGCCGCCACCTCAGCGTCTTACTCAAAGATGACTACGATCGCCTGCGGTCAATTCTGGGGCAAGTTCACGCCTAGGGATCTGCCCCGGTTTCCCCAGTCCCTTTACCCGACACCGTTATGACCCACCCCCCTGCCCCCTCTGCGGCCCAGGCCGCCGCCCCAGAGCAGCTAGAGTCGCCGCCTCAGACCACCGATGAGCCGACCCCAGCCTTTGGTTGGACCCCCTATGCCGAGCGCATCAATGGCCGGTTTGCCATGGTTGGGTTTATCGCCTTGCTGCTGATTGAGTGGTTTACCCGGCAAGACTTCTTTACCTGGTTAGGGTTTTAACCAGCCCACTTGGGGCTGGGGCCCCAGGCTACCGAGCTGGGGGGTAAAGGCGATGGAGCGGCGGTGGCTTGCCGCCAAGCACAGTTGTTGACCACTGGGACAGGCTACGGATGGCCCGAGGATTGTTCGTGGGGCTGATTCCCCTCGACTGCATCTACCAGGTAGAGCATGTTCCCGCCAGTAATGAAAAGCTGGTGGCCCAGCGGAGTTTATTTTTAGCGGGGGGACCAGCCACCAATGCGGCCGTGGCTTTTGCCTATTGGCGCCATCAGGCAGTGGTGTTGGGTGGGCTGGGGCAGCATCCGATCACCGGGTTAATTCGGGCGGACCTGGCGGAGGTCGGGGTGGAAGTGATGGATTTGATGCCCAACTATCAGGCCCCACCCCCAATTTCGACGATTTTAGTCAATGCCGCTACAGGGGATCGGGCGGTTGTAGCCGGCCCTGGACTGGATCGCCCCCTGGCTCTGCCAGCTCCTCTGGCTGACTTGGTAGAGTCTATGGACATTATTCTGATCGACGGTCACCAGATGGCCTTGGGCCTGGCCGTAGCGGCTCTGGCTCGGCAGCGGGGCATACCGGTCGTGATCGATGCGGGAAGTTGGAAGCCGGGGTTTGAACAATTACTGCCCCTGGCCACTAGCGTCATTGCCGCTGCAAGTTTTCGGCTGCCCCCCCAGGCCAGTCCCCAAGGGACTCGTCAGGCACTCTGCCACCTGGGTATTCCTGAGGTGGCCACTAGCGATGGCCCGCACCCCATTCAGTACTGCTGGGGGCAGCAGCAGGGGGCGATCGCGGTACCACCCGTTACAGTCGTCGATACCCTGGGAGCCGGTGATATTTTGCATGGGGCCTTTTGTCACTATCGCTTAAACCATGCCTTTGGGCCGGCTTTGGAAAAAGCCGCTGCGGTGGCCGCCCACAGTTGCCAGGAATTGGGCACCCGGGCCTGGCGACAACGGCCCGATTTTCGATGAAGAGGCCATCACCTATGCCCTTTATTCCGGCTGCCGGGCCAATAGCCTGGTCAAGGGTAGGGGAGAGGCTATGATCTTTCATTGGTGTCTGAATCGACCTAGCCAAAGCTATATTTGGAATCTACCCAGCCTAGATGGGAGCTAGCTACTGCGAGGATGCTATGGCCTACGAAAGAGAAAAACAGGTTGCCATCGCGGCTGTCCGACAGGCCGCTGGGCTCTGCGAGAACGTGAGGCAGGGCCTTATACCCGAGGCCATCGAAAAAAATGATAAGAGCCCGGTCACGGTGGCCGACTTTGGGGCCCAGGCGATCATTTGCCGAGCCCTCGCCCTCGCCTTTCCCCAGGATGCAGTGGTGGGCGAAGAAGACGCCGCTGACCTCCGTCAACCTGATATGACCACGCCCCTAGCAACGGTGACGGACCAAGTAAAGCAGGTAATACCTGAAGCCACCCGCGAGGATATTTTGACCTGGATTGATCACGGCAACGGCCAGGTCGGCTCCCGCTACTGGACCCTCGATCCCATCGATGGAACTAAGGGCTTTTTAAGGGGTGATCAGTACGCCATAGCCCTGGCTTTGGTGGAAAAGGGCGATCTCAAAGTTGGCGTTCTGGCCTGTCCTTCCCTGAGCTTTGAGGGAGGCAAGCCGGGCCTATTGTTAGTGGCGGTGCGGGGGGAAGGTGCGGTCATGATGCCCCTGGCGGGGGGAGAGCCCCAACCCATTCGGGTCGTCGATAGCCGCGATGGGAAGTATTTTCGGTTTGTGGAAAGTGTGGAGGCCGGGCACGGGGACCAGAGCCAACAGGCGGCGATCGCCCAGAGCGTTGGTATTACGACCCCTTCTATCCGTATGGATAGTCAGGCAAAATATGCTGCGATCGCGACTGGTCAAGCCGCCCTTTACCTGCGCCTGCCTTCCCCCCAAACCCCTGACTACCGGGAGAAAATTTGGGATCACGCCGCGGGCACCTTAGTGGTGCAGGAGGCCGGCGGTCGAGTGACGGATATGGTCGGCCAACCCCTAGATTTTTCCAGGGCGGCTCGGTTTGAAACCAATCGGGGGGTGGTTGTCAGCAATGGAGTGATTCACGAGGCAGTGCTGCAGGCGCTGCAACCAGGAGCTACCTGCTAACCCCTAAACCGGGTAGGGATTAATCCATTTAGCCAGGGATCAAATTCCTGCGCCGTCGAAAAATTCGTTAATCACTCGATCCTGCACTCGGCAATGTAATCCTTCATGCTCCCTAGAACCGGCCAGAGCACCCACCAGGACCGCATCTGTTTGCGCTGGCAAGGGCTGCCGCAAGGTTTTCACTTCTTGCTCTAGGGCTTCGATCCGATCCACTAGGGCTCGAATTACCTGAGCTTCCGAGTCCGGCAGACGACCATGATCCAGGGGTTCAACCCGTTCGCCAGCCCGATAGACAATCCGACCAGGCACCCCTACCACCGTGCAGTCCGAGGGCACTTCCCGCAACACGACGGAACCGGCCCCAATGCGAACGTTATGGCCGATGTATATATTGCCTAAAACCTTGGCTCCGGCTCCGACTACCACGTTTTCCCCTAGGGTAGGGTGGCGCTTACCACTTTCTTTGCCAGTACCCCCCAGGGTGACCCCCTGGTAGATGAGGGCGTAGTCGCCGACAATAGCCGTTTCCCCAATCACCACCCCCATGCCGTGGTCGATGAATACCCCGCGACCAATGGTCGCGCCCGGGTGAATTTCGATCCCAGTGAGAAATCGGGCTAGGTGCGAGAGAAGTCGCGGTATTACCGGCAGCCCCAGGGTCCAAAGCCAATGGCTAAATCGGTGCATGGCCAGAGCATGGAGGCCTGGATAGCAAGTCAGAACTTCCAGCCAGTTGCGGGCCGCAGGGTCACGATCGAAGACAATCCGAAAGTCTGCAATCAGAGTGTTAAGCACGGAGGTTTCAAGAAAAAGGCAAACCATCAACCCCCCCATCCTAACGCGGGATGGCTCACAGCCCCAAAGGGCTAGGGTCCGACTATCAAAGTGTAGCTGTAGCGTTGGCCCTGATGATGGGATCCAACCCAGATACGATAGATACCTGCCGACCAATTCTGACCTTGGACTTGGGCATCCGGGTTACGGCGATCGGTATCTTCTCCGCAGCGAATCAGGTTGTCCGTGGGGCCCTGAATCAGCAGGGTAGTGTCATTGCCCCCGCTGTCCACCCGAATGGTCAATTGGGCAAAGTCCTCTTGAAGGGTCAAGATGTGGTCCGGA
>DVEE01000521.1 GCA_015295885.1 Leptolyngbyaceae cyanobacterium M65_K2018_010 | reverse complement strand
GCGATGGCCGCCTGACCCTCAAGGGGGGGGTGCGCGAAGTCCTGGCGGCTGAGGCGCTCCACGCCCTGGGCGTAACCACCTCCCGCACCCTGAGTCTGATCGAAACCGGTGAGGCTCTGTGGCGCGGCGATGAGCCTTCCCCAACCCGATCCTCCGTGATGGTGCGGTTTAGCCGATCGCACCTTCGATTTGGCAGCTTTGAGCGGCTGGAGTACCACGATCGCCCCGATCTGATTGGCCAGTTGCTAGAGCATGTGATTGATATCTATTACCCGGCGGTGCGCCTGTTCACGGACCGGCAGGAACGGTTCCTGCGCTTTTACGATGAACTGGTGGATCGGGTGGCCCAGTTGGCGGCCCAGTGGATGGCCGTAGGGTTTTGCCATGGGGTGCTCAATACCGACAATATGTCCATCACCGGGGAAAGTTTTGACTACGGCCCCTACGCTTTTATAGAGAGATACGATCGCCGCTTTACCGCTGCCTACTTTGATCATGCTGGCCGCTACAGCTTTGGCAACCAACCGATGATTTGCCAGCTAAACCTCAAGGCCTTGCAAAAACCCCTGGCCTTGGTCATGCCCCAGGCCGAGATGGATGCCCTCCTGGAACAGTACCCCTCCCGCTACCAGACCCACTATCTGATTCGCATGGCCCGCAAGTTGGGATTTGAGGGGCTACCCCTTGAACTGGCCACCGCCCTCGTCCAGCAGACCCTAGACCTGTTGGATTCAGTGACCGTCGGTTATCACGATTTCTTTGCCACCCTGAGCGAGCAATTTTCGCCCCAGTGGCGCCAGAACCCCACGGCCATTTTGGCCACCACCCTGCAAGCCTCCGACCCCGCCGCCGCCGATTTACTCAACCGCTGGCGGCAAGTCTACCACCAATGTCTGCAGGCTCTACCGGAAACCGCCATGGCCGCCGTCGCCGCCTGCCTGCAGCAGACCAACCCCAAAATCGTGTTACTGCGGCCTGAAATTGAGGCCATCTGGGAACCAATCACCCAAGACGACGACTGGCAACCCTTCTACGACCTGCTGGCAAGGATTCAGCAGCCCTTTGGGGCCTAGACTATCCGACTAGGGCCTCTGGAAAGGATCTCTGGAAAGGATCTAACGAGAGGAGCGGTGTAGGGTACCCAGATGGTTCAACGGTCTACAGCCGCAATGGGCCTGGGTGTGCCGTGATCTATCCCGCCTCGGTCGCCTCCAAAGATTGGGAAACCGCCGCGGCCAGCTGCTGAAAATTCCTAGGGATGAGTCGAGTGATGAATGACTCGATCAGGGCAGAGGCCCCGGGCACGGGTAAGTCCAGCACCTTCAAGGTTCCCTGGCAGGTTAGGCGAGTGCCCCGACCGGCCAGGACCTCTTCATAGCGGGTGAGGCCCACACAATGGATGCGATCGCGGAAAACGTGGGGCTCGATCTGCCAGTGGCATTCCCAGGTTTGGTCGTACCAGTCGGCGTAGTCGGTCCAGGCTATCCGGTCGGGGGGAATCCACTGGGTCAGGCCCTTGGGAAGTGGCACTTTGGCCTGCCACCCATTGACCAGGTGCAGCCCCTGGGGGCCACGCTCCCGAGACTGGGTCTTGACCGCTTCGATGTCATCCAGGAGGGGAGCCAGTTGGTCAAGGCGATCGCGGAGCGTCTGCCAGACGATTGCCCGAGGATGTTGGATCATGGCGACCGTCTTAAAGGTTTTCATCGCCCAGGAGCGCCATGGCATTACGACAGTACCCGTAGCCAGGCATGGCTCTAGGTGGACATGGACTCTCTGAAGCTTTGTAAGCCCCCGCAAAGAAGCATGTCATCCGGCCTTAGCCGAGGTATCAAGTCATTTTAGCTGCGCTACGCTAGTTACAGTGATCCAGCCTGATGTGCCAACGGAGGCAAGGCTGGGGCTTCTAGAAAGCGAGCCCAGGGTCAATTCAATTCCTGCTTGGCCTTGAGTAGCTCCTGGGAATGCCAAGGTGGACATGGTTCATGGCCAAGGTACGGATAGGCTTCTTCCTCGCCAACCTTTACACCGGCAGGGCTTTGCGGTTGGCGGGTGGGGGCTAATCTTGGGTGTGCTACTCCTGGGGCTTGGGGGGTGTGCGGTTTATCCCCAGCCCGGCATAACAGAAGGAGGAGGTATGGGTAATATCCTACTGACTCAAACCGATCACGGCAGGTCCATTGAAGTGCGAGTGGGCGATCGCGTGGTGATCGATCTGAGCGAGAACCCCTCCACGGGCTTTCAATGGGCCATTGAGCAAAATAACGACAGGGTGCTGAAACCTCTGAGTTCTACCTACACACCGCCTACTGGTACAACGGTGGGCGGTGCCGGGCAGCGTACTTTCGCCTTTTTAGGGCAAGCCTCCGGCATTGCCGAACCTCGCTTTAAACTCTGGCGCGAGTGGGAGGGAAATGCCTCTATCGTGGAGCGTTTTTCAGTCACCATTCAAGTGCGCGATTAGGTCGGTGCTGATCGGGTTGACAGGCTCATGACGCCCGATGTCGCCGGTCATAGCCCACCCGATCCACAGCAAGGCAGGCTAACTGAGAATCGTCATCTCTGAAGCAACGAGAACCAAGGAGCGTGAACAATATGCCTGACCTATTTCAAGACCGAGGCATGGGGTGGTTGCGCGACTACCCAGACTTTCGAGATTACACCATTGAAACAACCAGCATTCCAGCCAAACTGCAAGCCCTCGGGCAAACTAAATCCATTAAACAAATGCTGAAGGAAGTCGGTGTCTTAAATCCCAAGGCAACGCCCCTAGACTCCGTAGACCTGAGGCCATGGTGCCCCCCCATTGAGGACCAAAAGTATTTGGGTTCCTGCACCGCCAACGCAGGGGTTGGGTTGATGGAATACTTCGAGCGCCGAGCCACGGGAAAACATCTGGATGCGTCTCGCCTTTTCCTCTACAAGGTGACCCGCAACTTACTGCATCTCACTGGAGATACCGGCGCCTATCTGAGAACAACCATGGCCGCAATGGCTCTCTTTGGGGTGCCGCCGGAAGAATACTGGCCCTACACCGATACAGACCCTGATTTTGATCGGGAACCGAGTGCGTTTTGTTATGCCTTTGGGCAAAGCTACCAGGCCCTCAGCTACTACCGCCTTGATCCACCGGGAATCTCAATGGATAAGGTACTGAAGTGGATTCAGTTACTTTTGTCCAGTGGGCTGCCGCTCATGTTTGGATTCACCGTCTATGACGCCATCCGACAAGCTGGCGAGACCGGCAAAATTCCCTTTCCAACCCGAGGGGAAAGAATTCTGGGCGGTCACGCGGTGGTGGCCGTGGGTTACGACAATACCTTGAAAATCAAAAACAAGAACAAAGGAGGCAAGGAAACGACCGGTGCCCTGCTGATCCGCAACTCCTGGGGAACAGGTTGGGGAGATCAGGGTTATGGATGGCTCCCCTATGACTATGTCCTGTACGGACTGGCCGACGATTGGTGGACCCTGCTGAAGCAGGAGTGGATCGATACCGGGGAGTTTGGTTTACCCGAGTCCTAGCCGGAGCAATGAGCCCAGGGAGGGGCAGACCGCTTCACAGTCAATTCGTCTCCCCCCATAGGCCTCCCCATGGAGGGTTATGGGGGTTCGAGCTGCTCCGCGGCAAGGTGACGACCGATCAGCTAAGGGATCAGCGGGAAAATAAGATCCCGGGGGTGATAGGTAGCGCGTGGGTGAGGGGGTGGGGTGGTGGGACCCATTCAAGTCAGGAGTCGGTACGTTTATTTTGAGCACGTCCCTAACAGCATGTAGATAACCTTTGCAACGACTCAGACCTACTGACGCCGGCGGTCGAATTTCAACTTGTAGAGAGATTAAGGGAAATTAAGTGTTGCAAAACAAGGGCCCTGTAGGCTCACAAATGCAGGTTAGCTTCATTAAGCTGACCGTATAGCAACTCATAATGAGTACGACTTGATATGGATCCCGGTCTTACTGCCAGCCAAACCTAATTATTTTTATACCTTCTCCAGCTCCTCTCGCCCTGGCCTGACTGGCTAGACTCTTCTAGGTTTGGCCCTGTAGACAAACTTAGGCCAATAGTTTTTTTGCCTATTTTTCGTGCTAGTGGGCAGAACCTCTGGGATCCGTATAAAAACCCATTGATCGCGGGGTTAGGACATCACTAACGGATAGTCAATGCGAGTAAGGAGCCGAACCAATGTTTCTCAACCCAGAGGGCCGGCGGGTTCCTCAAGTGACCTTTCGGATGGTTTCGGAGGCAGGTTGGTATAGCCTTTCGACCGCGGAACTCTTTGATCACAAAACTGTGGTGGCATTTGCGGTGCCGGGGGCTTTTACTTGCCCCTATTCCCCCATTCAACTCCTAGGCTACAACGAGTACGCTCAGGCCTTTCGAGACAATGGGGTGGATGAGATTCTTTGTATCGCTGTCAATGATCCCTTTTCGTTGGCCGCTTGGGCCGAGGAGGAAGGGGCGAATCAGATCCGGTTTATCCCTGATTTAAACGGGGAGTTTACCCGTCAGATGGGCATGATCGTGAACCTTTCTGATCGGGGGATGGGGCAGCGATCTCGCCGCTATTCCATGCTGGTGAAAGATGGGGTGATTGAAAAACTGTTTGTTGAAGGCGATAGCCTTGAGTCCCTGCCTCAGGTTTCTAATGCTGAGACCATGCTGGACTACCTCAACCCAGCAGTCGAGAAACCTGAGGAAATGACTGTGCTGATGCAAATGTGGCGAACCATCCTTTGCGCCCAAAATTAGCTGTTTAGTACCGAAAACAACCAACCGTAGTACCCATTTAGGACAGGAAAAATGACCAGTAGCCCAATGACCAGTAGCCCAATGAAATGCCCATTCCCGCTGAGTGGGAAGCTAATGGAAATCTGGCGAGCCATGCGCTCTGTTTTGGCCAGTAGCAAGGCCGAACCGATGGCGAGCATGAACGCCAACAACCTTGGCAACGTTTCGTCCCAGCCCACGACGGCCTATACCGTCAGCAACCCCAGTGCCTGCCCCTTCATGAGCGGTCGGCAGGCCTTTGCGGCCGGGAGGGGCACGTCGAATCGAGACTGGTGGCCCAATCAGCTGAACCTGAACATCCTCCGCCAGCACTCGTCTAAATCTAACCCTCTGGGCGAGGCCTTTAACTACGCTGAAGCCTTCAAGAGCCTTGACTATGCGGCTCTAAAGGCAGACCTCTTCGAGCTGATGACCAACTCCCAGGACTGGTGGCCCGCCGACTACGGTCACTATGGCCCCCTCCTAATTCGCATGGCCTGGCATAGCGCCGGTACCTACCGCATCGGCGATGGGCGCGGCGGCGGTGGCACGGGTAACCAGCGGTTTGCACCGATCAACAGTTGGCCTGACAACGCCAACCTGGACAAAGCCCGTATGCTGCTCTGGCCCATCAAGCAAAAGTACGGCCAGAAAATCTCCTGGGCTGACCTGATGATCCTGGCGGGCAACTGCGCTCTGGAGTCGATGGGCTTCAAAACCTTAGGTTTCGCAGGCGGGCGGCCAGACATTTGGGAGCCTGAAGAAGATATTTATTGGGGCTCTGAGACCACCTGGCATGGCGATCGGAACTACACCGACAGGCGCTACAGTGGCGATCGCGAACTGGAAGATCCCCTTGCTGCCGTTCGCATGGGTCTTATCTACGTGAATCCAGAAGGGCCCGATGGTATTCCTGATCCGGTTGCCGCTGGTCGGGATATTCGCGAAACCTTTGGGCGCATGGCCATGAACGACGAAGAAACCGTGGCCCTCACGGTCGGGGGCCATACCTTCGGTAAATGCCACGGGGCTGGCGATGCGTCCCTGGTGGGGCCCGAACCCGAGGCGGCCAGCCTTGAGGAGCAGGGCCTGGGCTGGAAGAGCCGTTTCGGCACTGGCAAAGGCGCGGATACGATCACCAGCGGCATTGAAGGGGCCTGGACTACCAACCCGATCCACTGGGACAACAACTACCTAGAAAACCTATTTGGCTACGAGTGGGAGCTGGTGAAAAGCCCAGCGGGCGCCCATCAGTGGGCCCCTAAGGATGGTGCGGGGGCAGGTACGGTGCCCGATGCCCACGATCCCACCAAGCGCCATGCGCCGATCATGACCACGGCGGATATGGCCATGAAGATGGACCCCATCTACGAGCCAATTGCACGGCGCTTCCTGGAGCATCCCGAGGAGCTGGAAGTGGCCTTCGCTAGGGCGTGGTTCAAACTAACCCACCGGGATATGGGGCCCAAATCGCGCTACCTTGGCCCGGAGGTCCCCGCCGAAGAGTTCCTGTGGCAAGACCCCATCCCCCCGGTGACCCACGAACTGGTTAACGAGCAGGATATCGCTGCCCTGAAAGGCAGAATTCTTGCATCGGGGCTGTCTGTCTCCCAGTTGGTCTCCACAGCCTGGGCCTCGGCATCCACCTTCCGGGGGTCTGACATGCGCGGTGGAGCGAACGGAGCGCGCATCCGGCTGGCCCCCCAGAAGGATTGGGCAGTCAACCAACCGGAGCAATTGGCCAAGGTGCTGCAAACCCTGGAAGGCATCCAAACCGAGTTCAACGGTGCCCAGGCGGGCGGGAAAAAGGTCTCCATCGCAGACCTGATCGTGTTGGGCGGTTGCGCTGGGGTCGAGCAGGCAGCGAAGCAGGCCGGCTACGAGGTTACCGTGCCCTTCCAGCCCGGACGCACCGATGCGTCCCAGGAGCAAACCGATGTGCAGTCCTTTGCGGTGCTAGAACCGAAGGCAGACGGCTTCCGCAACTACCTCAAAGCTGGCCAAACCCTATCGGCGGAAGAGTTACTGGTGGATCGGGCCCAGTTGCTAACCCTGACTCCGCCGGAGATGACGGTGCTGGTCGGCGGCCTGCGGGTGCTGAATACCAACGTGGGTCAGACCCAGCACGGGGTCTTCACCCAGCGCCCCGAGGCCTTGACCAATGACTTTTTTGTGAACCTGCTGGACCTGGGTACAACCTGGCGGGCTGCCTCTGAGACCCAAGACTGGTTCGAGGGCCGCGATCGCGCCACCGGCGAACTTAAGTGGACCGGCACCCGGGTCGACCTCATCTTCGGCTCTAACTCTGAGTTGCGGGCTCTGGCAGAAGTCTACGCCTGTGCAGACTCACAACCGAAGTTTGTGCAGGACTTCGTGGCGGCCTGGGACAAGGTGATGAACCTGGATCGCTTCGATCTTCGCTAGTTTCCACAAAAAGGTCTGCTAGGGTTCTGATCGGGTTAGAGCCAATCCCCCGAGCAGGAACCCTAGGGCCGCTACGCGACATCACCAAAGGTACGTTCCGTAGGGTGGCAGTCATGACCGCCCCCATGGGCTGAGGTACCGGTTTACCTTGGTTGAACTCGATCCCCAAGGACCAGGGCTGATCGGGAGAATAGAGATCTGCTGCAGGTGGCCCCTAGGGTAAGGGCCTAGAGCCCCCCTTAGGGCACCCTCCAGATTGACACAGGCCAATGACCAAGGGGATAGATCGTGAATTATCCTGGCACTGAGCCCAAATCCAGCCTAAATTTCTACCCAGGGCATGGTTTGGACTCCAGGCAGGGATGGGCCAAGCCTCTAGGCATCAAGTTTCTCCTAACTGGGCTTGTGCTCCGCCTGCTAGGACTGTTCTTCCGCTGGGCTAACCATGGCTGCCGATGGAGACCACCCGATTCGATTACAGCTAGAATTTGCAGCCGACCAGCCGGGGGTTTTAGAAGGGCTCGATACCTGGATGAGACTGGGGCTGATTACCGAAGCCCAGGTACTGGCCCTGGGTCGCGACCAGCTCAGTTGTGCCCTGCCCCCTGCCCCAGTGGCCGCCCCCGGTCCTGGCTTGGGGGCTAAGCAGCTCCCGCCGGCCAGGGATGCCGATGCTGGCCCGGCTGGGGCCTCCCCAGCCATCACCGATTTCCTCCCCCCGTCGGCTGCGCCACCCCGGCAACGGCGGTCTGTGCCTCAGCCGGGCCCTCCTTTGACCCCAGCCGCCCCAGAGGCGTCGCGCTTCTGGCTCAATCGCTTGCTCAGCGAGCTGAGCGTAGTTTGGCTGCTGGGCCTAGGGGTGTTTTTGGTGGTGTTGTCGTCGGCGGTGCTGGCCGCCACCCAGTGGGCCCGATTCAGTGGAGTGGGGCAATACCTGGTGTTGCTGGCCTACACCCTAGTGTTTTGGGGGGTAGGGCTTGGGTGCCGCCGCCGTCCTAATCTGCGACTGACCGCTCAAACCCTGCAGATGATGACGCTGGTGTTAGTGCCTCTGAATTTTTGGGCCATGGATGGTCTCGGTGTTTGGGGCGGGGCCAGGGGCGTGGGCGTGGGGGCGATCGCGGCTTGCTTGCTGACCCTGGCGGCCCTGCAGGTGCTCCGCCAACACCAGAGCCCTGGGTTAGAGCAGGGCCAGCTACTCAGCTTAGCCTATCTACATACCGGCTGGAGCTTCGGCTGGATGCCGACTCTCGCGGTTTACCTAGGGGTGCTAGGGAGTGGGGGCGTCCTGCTCCATAGGTCAGCCCAAGGCCATGCCTCTCCCCCGCGCCAGCCCTGGCCTCGCACCGCGGGGATGGCCGCCCTGGGCCTACTCCTGCTGAGAGCCCTAACCGTGGTCGAGCCGTCCCAGTGGGGCCGGTTTGCCCTGGCCTTTGGCCTGTATGGGGCCACCTGGGTGGGGCTGGGGCAACGCCGGTTGATCCGGCCAGCGGCGGAGCTTACCCAGCCCCCCAAGGATACTGGGGATCCGGCCCTTCCTCCCCATCTCCAGGGAAACCCCACCGATCGCTGGATTCTTGGCCTGGGGCGAGGGCTAATGCTCTGGGGGTGGGGGCTGGCGATCGCGGATTGGCGGGCCCAGGCCTTTGGCATCAGTGTGCTGGGCCTAGGGTTGCGGGGGCAAGCCCTGGGTCGCTGGGGCCGGCGTCGAGACTTGTTGGTAGCCTACGCGATCGCCATTCAGCTGGGCTTTATCGGCTGGGCTCTGCTCCCCCAACCGCTGCGCCAAGCCATCCTCCAGCCCCTAGCGAGTTGGGCCCAAACCGGCGGTGGCAACGGAGTCTTGTTGGGCCTTTCCCTCTTTCCCTACCTGGTGGGCCTCGTGGCCCTGGGCGATCGCTACTGGCGGCAACGACAGCTTAAGTTAGGCCGATTCAGCGATGGCCTCACCCTAGGTAGCAGCCTGATCTTGACGGCCATTAGTACGGCCAGCGGGCCGGTATTGGTGGCGAATCTGATCGCCTCAACCCTGACGGTCTTTGTGATTACCTGGCGGCGATCGCCCCTGAGTCGCCGACGCATCTGGGTCAGTTACGGGTTAACGGTTGTCACTGTGCTGGTCACCCTGGCTCAGCGCTGGCCCCAGCTCCCTTTGCCGGGCTGGGTGGGGGTGATGTTTGCCCTAGCAGCCATCGGGCTGCTGTTTAGCCGGATTCTGCCCCACCTGTGGGGAGTAAGCGCCTGGCCCTACGGTGTTGGCCTGGCAGCCCTGGCCTACCTGTTACTCTGGAACCATCTAGTCGAAACCAACTTTCGCTCCGGGCTGAGCGTTGTGGGGCTGGTAATACCCATTATCCTCACCTGGATGGGTCGCTACCCGGCCAGTGTGGCTACCACCGGCTTAGCGGTCCTGCTCACCCTGGGCCTACCCTGGACCCGCCTCCTGAGCTTGGGCCTGGCCACGGCCCTCACCGCCCTCAACAGCCGTTACCACCAGCGGGAAGGGGTCCCCTTTCTCACCCTGGGCTTTGGCCTGGGCGGCGTGGTCGCTGGCCTAGCCGACTGGGGACCAGGCTTCCCTCGCCAGCCGGCAGATTGGTCTGGGATCACAGCCAGCCTGATTTTGGCCCTTTGGCTCAGCTGGAGCCAGTTGCCGCCAGCGGCAGCCGCCACTGCCCCTCTGTTAGCCCTCTACCGTCGGGCCTGCGATCGCTGGGGATACCTACTCACCCTGGGATTACTGGGGGGACTGACGTTCGCGGCGGGGTGGCTCTACCTGGGCTGGCGAACGCCCCAGGCCGTGATTGTTGTGGCTTTGATGCTGTGGGCCATCGCCCTGGCTTGGCGGTCTTGGGCCGGGGTATCAGCCTGGACAATTTACCTGGCGGGTTGGGGCGTCGAACTGCTCCTGGCCGAAGGCATGGGCTGGCGGTGGGGCACAGCGGTTACCCTGGCAGTGCCCACCCTGATTCTGGCCGGCCTGGCCCTGGCCCTATCCAGTGTTCTTGGCCGATTCCAGCCCACCCTGGTGGCCCCCTTACAATCCCTCACCCTGGCCTACGCCGGGCTGGCTCTGGTGCTCCGCCTGCCTAGGGTCACGGGCTGGACGGGCTGGCTGGTGGTGGGGGCCGCCCTACTAGCCTGGGAAGTCGGTCGCCGCCGTCCCCAGGCCTGGTTGCGATGGATAGCCCTAGCAGGTCTTTCAGCGGGCTGGTACGAGCTGGTGCTGTACCAGTTGCTGAAAGCACCAGGGGGGAAAGTCGTGGATGGGTTGATCCTGATGGCCGGCGTGGCGGCGCTGATCATGGGAGTCTATGGCTGGACGGCCAGCGGGTTGGCAGCACGGCGCCGGCTGCCCACAGGAGAGTTGGCCTGGGCAGCCCACCTGCACTGGGGCTTGGGCAGTGGGTTGATCGGGTTAGCGGGGCTGAGCGGCGCCTGGTCAGAGGCGGGGTTGCAGGGGCTGGGAGTCGCGATCGCGACCGCCCTGGTGATCTATGCCCTGCTCCAGGGGCGTGTAGGTCGGCCTGGCGAGCTACAAGCAGCGTGGGTCTATGCCGGCCTGACCGCCTGGGTTGGCTGGTTTGTCCTGCTGCGGCTGACCTTGCCGGCCCTGCAGGGGCTGGATCGGAGTTGGGGGATAGTGGCTTGCGCCCTAGGGGTGCCGGTGTACTGGCTGCCCTGGGCGGCCTGGGGGTGGCCCCAGCGGCCCTGGCGGGTGATGGCAGTGGGGGTGCCTCTGGCGATCACCCTGCTGACCGCCGGTATTGACCACATCCCCACCCTGTGGGTGTTAGCGGGGTTCTACGGCTGGTTGGCCTGGCATAGTCGCCGCCTGCGTGGGTCTTACCTGGCCGTGGGCTGTGCGGTGTGGGCCATCTGGCAGGGGTTAGAGGGGCAGGGCATTCAGGATAGCCTGGCCTATGTATTGCCCCTGGGGCTGGCCCTGCTCTACGGAGCCCAGTTCGATCCAGGCTTGCAGCGCCCCGCGGCTAGAAATACCCGACACTGGTTGCGGCTGATAGCCTCTGCCCTGGTACTGGTAACGGCGATCGCCTCGGAGCGGTGGACAGGACTGCCGGTGGGCCTGATGGGGCTAGGGGCGATCGCGGCAGGGCTCCTGCTCCGCACCCGCGCCTTTTTGTATACCGGCACCGGAATTTTTGCCCTCAACGCCCTGAACCAGTTGATCCTGTTGAATGCCACCTATCCTCTGGTTAAGTGGGTGGTGGGGATTGTGGTGGGAATTGCCCTGATTTGGGTGGCTGCCGACGTGGAACGCCGTCGCGCCCAATGGCTACAGATCACCCAAAGCTGGCTGCAAGACCTAGAGAGTTGGCAGTAGAGGGTCGTTGGGCAAGGTCGGGAGGCGGATCTGTGGATAGGTCGATGCGTTTTTTGCCACTCACGGACTGCCAATTCTCAATCCAAAAACCATGATCTGGCTCGATAGTGGCTTGGTTAGGGACGTGAAGGATGACTGGGGTTGAACGGGTGTAGTCACGCAACGGTTGATTCAGAATCGAAACGATTAAATCGGCCACAATGGCATCCCGTTGACCCTGCTCAAAGGTAGGCATTTTCCGCTGGATGCGTCCGTTCCCATACTTGAGGCGGGGAATGCGGCCATCGCCGCGGCACCGGGCTAACTCCTCATCTCAGCCCAGGTTGCCGCAATGGTGACAACAGAACCGTCTGGTAGGGATTGTGGCGGGGGTTAGGCCGAAATCATTAGAGTGTCTCCCCAGATCTATCGGGCTTGGATAACCGTTTGAGGTTTGGTAAAATCATGCCACCTCGTCCATGGCTTCCCGCTGCTCGCCCAGCACCGTGAGGAACTGAAGGGCCATGGCGATATAGGTAGCGCACTGACTGGGGGGCAGTTGATAGAAGGCCTGCCAGGCAATCGCCTTGTCGGCTTCATAGGTATCGGCCCGTTCTGGCTGTTGGTCAAGCCAGCCCAGGCGCACAGCGTGGCCAATCAGCACATCCAGGTAGATATAGTCTTCAAAGTAAAGGTCTGGATTAACCCTAAAGATTTCTCCCATTTCCCGCAGGGCTTCTAAATTCACATGGCGGTACTCGGGGGCCTGAATTTTACTCACCAGGTGATTAATCAGACGCTCGAAGTTCTGTTCCCCTGGGGTCATTTCCGAAAGAATGCGATCGCTATCCAGCCGATTTTTACGGTCAAACTTATTGCCGATCACCAGGCCCTTGGTGTGCTGCAAGACCTCCCACACCTGGGTGTAAAATTCCGCCGGAATGCGAGCAATTTCCCCATCGATGACCCGCATGCGCCACCAGTCCTGGGGGGTGGGTTCAGGCGTGGCAGCGGACGGCTCTAAATCGTCGGGAATCACCTGCCAGTTAATCGCCGTGTGAGGTTTCACATGCAGCGACTCGCGCTGAAAGATGGATTGATTGAGCCCGCTGAACCCAGCCAACACTTGCTGTAGCCGAGTTTTAATTTCAAAGGGACTGAGACTCAGCAGTTGGCCGTAGGCTTCATCCTGGGGCATAGCTCGCTCGCGGGCTAGTTCACTGGTCATCAACAACAACAAATAGCCAATCCGCAAAGTCAGCAGCCCCTTGAACAGGGTGGGGTCCGACTTAATCAGTAGGCTCAAATCAATCAAGATCTCCTGGGTCAGCACATGATCCCGCACATCGTCGCCACAAAAGGTGCGAATCTTCTCAATAATCTCCCCGTGGGCCATCGGTTCCGTAATCAGAGAAGCTTCGCTGTAGGACTTGCCGACGGAAATTTGCTTCTGCCGCACCAGCAGTTCGGTCACCGCATCAGACAGGGTAATGTCAGCCTTTTCCAGTAATCCAGCGGCCCGGCGGAGAATATCCCACTGTTCCAGTTGGCTGGCCTTGGCGTAGGTTTCATCTAGCAGGTCGGCCACCGTCACCCGTTGATTGGGTCCGCCCAGGCCCGTATTAAAGTCCAGCCCTTTCAGGTGCTTGAGGGTGCTCAGCAGTTCAATTTGCTCGTAGGCGTTATTCGATGCTCGTAGCTGGGTGAGCAAGCGCTCCAGGTCGGTCTCCTGCTCCAGGTCAAACTCTTCCAGCCGGGTCAAGGGGCCACCGCGATCGGGCTCAAAGCCCAGGTAAGCCGTCCACAGGGGACTATACCCAACGGAGGAACTACCCAACTGGTAATGGTTGACATTATCGATTCGTTCCAGACTGGCGGTCATGGCCAACTGGTGGAGGGGGCCAATCTTTACAGGCACATGGTCGCAGCGGCCCCCCATCAACTCTTTCATCAGCGTCATCAGGGGGGACTGGTGGATGGGCCTATGCCCCAGTTGAAACATGGCATGGGTTAGCATCAAGGTCAGCGTAGGCCGACCGGGTTCGCGCCAGTGGTCGTAGATGTAGGCCAGTTCGCTACGAATTTGAGCCACCAGATAGTGGTAGTCGAGGGTCAGGTAAAACTGCTGTTGATCCAGGAAGGAGGGCAAAAACACCACCACCTCGCCTTGAATGCGAAATACCCGCGAGGTGGTCAAGCTGCGCAGGCGACGAATGGGCCGACCACTCAACCCTAGGGGTTCATTTTTGCCAATTTCTGCGTAGATGGCCGATAACTCCGTGGCGGGAAACACCTGCACCGGATCAATTTCCTCCAGGTTTTGGGTGGGTAGGCCGTAGGTACTGAGTTCTTCCTGGAGCGCCTTATCTTCCGCCAGCAGAGCCATCTGGACGACCGGGTAGCGGTGTTCACCAATTTTCAGGTGGCGACCCAGGGGATCGAGATCGCCGGGTTTTAACAGACCATCCTGAAGCAGTTGGCCCAATAGATACAGACTCTGGGCCCACACCAGGGGGAGGTTATCGTTAGGCAGGCGGACTTGGCTGCCAGGTTTTTCCCGCTCCTGTTCCAGCTTGTCGGCGGGCACGTAGTACAGCTCGGGCAAAAGGCCGAGGCCATCGCGATCGATGGTGAGGGCAGCCAGACGCTCCTGATAGAAACGACCCTGGTCCAGATCGCCGGCAAAGAGGCTATCCAACCACAGGTAGGTAAAAAACAGGGGCCACTCGCACTCAATGTGCTCAAACTGGCGCAGCTCTTCCGGTTCGTAGTGGAGTCGGGTGGTGTCCTCAATCACAGTTTGGTGGCCATCCCGCAAAAACCGCTTGCACCCGTAGCGCCCCTGGAGCTTATCGATAATTTTCTGTCGGGTCCTCCGCACCAGGTCGGCATCCTCAATGGCAAAGGCAGGGTAGCCAATTATGCTGAGCAGGGCGGCATCCACTTCCTTGGATCCCGACTCCCTGGGCAATAGGGATTCCAGGGTAATCCGAGCCCGGGCAATTTCGTCGGTGAGGACATGGATAGTGGAAGCCTGGCCCCCCGCATACCAAATAGGTTCATGCCCCGCATGGCCTCCAGGGCGGCCTTGGCCATGCCCACAGAACTGGCATTGAGTTCGGGCTTGCCATGATTAATCTTGTTGCCTCGCTCCCAGATGCCGTAGTCCGGGGTACGATAGGCCCGGCCTATGTAGTAGACCAAATTTTGTACAAAGTTAACTTCATCCAGGGTGTAGATAATTTGCAGCCCTGAGGCGGTCATCTGGGCCAGCATCAGCAAGTAGACCGAAGTCGCATCGATTTGCAGGTGCCCCCACTCATCATCTCCCACCACCGGGGTTCCCGTAGCGGTATCGTACTTGGCGTGCAGGGCTTCCAGGGGATCCTGCCGTTCCTTAAACCGCTCGACCTTATGGGCCTGCCGCAACATGGCCAGCAGCAGCCCCCGCATCAGCTTAACCACGCTTTGCTCCAGCTCAACGGTGCGACCCTGGTCATCATCGAGCTGTCGATAGGCCAGCGCCAGGCCCCAAACCGCTAGGATGCTGTAAACATTGTCCCGCACCCAGGCATCCGTATAGTTACCGTGGATATTGACGGCGGTACTGGCTGGCATGAGGCCGCTGATTGGGTGCTGGCGGGATAGGATGACCGTCTTGACTTGGCGATAGTAGCGGTCTAGCTGCTCTTGAAGGTCTGCTAAAGACATGGGGTGCTATGGAAATAGGGCCACTAGCCAGCCACAGGCAAAACCCTGGGGTCTACCATAAAAGCGCAGATCAGGGATCTCTGCCATGCTGCGTAGCTGCAGAATGATAATGCACCGGGCGGCTATGGGAATAACTGCCCTACCGATAAGTTAACCAGGTTTTAATCTGCTCTGGGC
This sequence comes from Leptolyngbyaceae cyanobacterium M65_K2018_010, assembly GCA_015295885.1. Taxonomy (GTDB): domain Bacteria; phylum Cyanobacteriota; class Cyanobacteriia; order Phormidesmidales; family Phormidesmidaceae; genus Nodosilinea. The sequence goes on along the minus strand of DVEE01000521.1, from coordinate 12,282 downwards.
GAGGGTAGGTTAAATCCCAGCAGAATTTTATTTCTCCCTCCCTGGAATAAATCCAATCTTCTTTGTAGAACGCCCCATTCCCCCCTGGAGTCGTTGCCCCCCGCTGGCTCCTCCCGTAAGCCTGTAGGCAACTCTGAAAGAAAAGCGTAAATCTGCTCCTTTACTCAAGTTTGCCGGTTACATAGGGAAAGACCTCACCCCTTCTCTAGCGGCATTCACCAGCTCACCTGGCCTACCTGGAGAGGGGACGGCGTTCATCCCCAAGCCAGATAGACACTTGTTTGGATAGAGATAACGGTTGCTGCATCAGGTGTTCAGTCCTCACGGCTTAACTAAAGGTTTATCTCCATCTCTGATCCTGAAAGAACAAGCTGTCTATCAACCTGAATGTCAACCTACGCAAAGGACTATCCAGCATGACAACCCTCAAAGTTGGTATCAATGGATTTGGCCGCATTGGCCGGCTAGTGTTTCGGGGTGGAATCAAAAACCCCAACATTGAATTTGTCGGCATTAACGACCTGGTACCCCCGGCCAATCTGGCCTACCTGCTCAAGTACGACTCTACCCATGGTCGGTTCGACGGCACCATCGAAGCGGTGGAGGACGGCATTATCGTCGATGGCAAAAAGGTGCCCTGCATGTCGGTGCGCAATCCCTCCGAACTGCCCTGGAAGGATCTTGGGGCCGATTATGTGGTGGAATCGACGGGTCTATTTACGACCTTCGACACCGCCCACCAGCACATTGATGCCGGGGCCAAACGGGTAATCATTTCAGCCCCCACCAAGGATCCCGACAAGGTCCATACCATGGTGGTTGGCGTTAACCATGAAACCTTTGACCCCGCCAAGGATGTCATCGTATCTAACGCTAGCTGCACCACGAACTGCCTGGCCCCCATTACCAAGGTCATCCATGAGAATTTTGTGCTCACCGAAGGGTTGATGACTACGGTTCACTCGGCAACGGCGACACAACCTACGGTGGATGGGCCCTCCAAAAAGGACTTCCGCGGTGGCCGCGGCGCCGGGCAGAACATTATTCCCTCTTCAACGGGGGCGGCTAAGGCCGTGACTTTGGTGCTGCCCGAACTCAAGGGTAAACTCACCGGCATGGCCTTCCGGGTACCCACCCCCAACGTCTCCGTGGTGGATCTCACCTTTAAAACCGAAAAGGCCACCTCCTACGAGGCAATCTGTGCCGCCATGAAGGCCGCCGCCGAGGGGCCCATGCAGGGCATTCTCGGCTACACCGAAGACGATGTCGTTTCTAGTGACTTCATCACCGATCCCCATTCCAGCATCTTTGATGCCGGGGCAGGGATTGGCCTGAATAGCAACTTCTTCAAGGTGGTGGCCTGGTATGACAATGAGTGGGGGTACTCCATGCGGGTGATCGATCTGATGCTGTATATGGCTCAGAAAGAGGGCATTTTGTCGGGCGTGAAGATTCCGGCTATGGTCTAGCGGGTTGGGGCTCCAGGGTTAGACCTTAACCTTGGAGCTGCCGCCGATCCAGCCCCTAGGAGTCGGCTGGGGTGAGGGCTGTTAGCCCCTCATCGGGCTTAATCTTACTCATCGGGCTTAATCTTAATAGAGATCACAGCAGCGGATACCGTGGTGGCATTGCTCAATCCTGCCCCTGGCCGCCAGTACCGGCTGACTCCAATGGCAAGAAGCCGCGGCGATTCCGCCCAAGCAGTTCGACCCATGACCGCCACCGTACCTCCCGGTTCCTTTGAACAGCGTTTGGACAATGCCCCCTTGACCCGCACCATGGGGTTGCTCTGGCTGCTCTCGGCGGGGTTGATTGCCCTAGATGGGTTTGATTTTTTTGTGATCGGGGTCGCTATCCCCTTTTTGAAGCAAGATTTTGGCCTGGATGCCGCTGCCATTGGGGCGGTGGCCACCGCAGCGGTGGTGGGTTCCCTGGTCGGCTCCCTAACCCTGGGGCCCATCACCGACCGGGTAGGACGCAAGCCGATGTTGATGGTTGATGTGATCCTGTTTGTGGTGGCGACGGCGGGCACAGCCCTGGCCTGGAACGCCGCCTCGCTGATTGCCTTTCGCTTTTTGGTGGGGGTGGCGATCGGAGCCGACTACCCGATCAGCGTCGCCTATATCACCGAAAATGTGCCGGCTCGCTATCGGGGTCGCCTGGTGATCGGAGCCTTTACCTTTCAGGCGGTGGGGGCCTTGCTGGGGGCGCTGACGGGGGTGGTCGTCCTCCATCTCTTTGGGGTGTGGTATCCCGACCCAGAGCCCCTAGCCGTGCAGTATGCCTGGCGCTGGATGCTGGGGGTGGGGGTGGCCTGGGCGGTGCTGGTGGCGGCCCTGCGACTCAGCATCCGCCTAGAGAGCCCCCGATACTACATCAATCGAGGCGAGTATGAGGCCGCCTCGGTGGCGGCCCGTCAGCTTTTGGGCGAAGCTATCGTCATCACCGCCGACCTGGAACCCCCCCCAGACCTGGAACCGGCCACCCTGGCCACCCTGTTTACCCCGCCCCATCGGCGCAGCACCCTGCTGGCGGCGGTGCCCTGGTTTTTGCAGGACATTGCCACCTACGGCATTGGTATTTTTACCCCGGTTATCATCGCCATGCTGGCCCTTTCCACGGAAACAGATTTCATGGTGCGGCAGATCAACTCCGCCAGGGGGGCGGCTCTGGTGGATGTATTTTTGATTGTGGGGTTTCTCGGCGCGGTGGCCCTGGTGGAGCGTCTGGGGCGCATCCGCCTACAGGTGATGGGTTTTGTGGGCATGGCCGTGGGGCTATTGCTGTTGGCTGCCTCTGGGCTGGTATCTGGGGCAGAAACTGGACTGGTGTTGGCTGGTTTTTTAGTGTTTAACCTGATGATGAACGCCGGCCCCAATGCCACCACCTTTTTGCTATCGGGGGAGGTATTTCCCACTAGCATGCGGGCCACGGGAGCCGGGTTTGCGGCGGCCTTTGCCAAGGCTGGGGCGGTACTGGGCACCTTTGTACTGCCCATGTTGGCGACAGCCTGGGGGATTCCGCTGTTACTGGTGGGCTTGGCCCTAGTCTGTGTCTTGGCCGCGGCCCTCACCTACCGCTTCCGCATTGAAACCACCGGCCAGTCCCTAGAAGCGGTACAGGACTGGGAGCGATCGCAGGCGGCCACTCCCTCCTCACCCCTCCCCCAGATGGTGAACGACCTATGACTGACTTCAACCCCCAGGACGAACTCGCCCGGGAGCGTAATCATCTGGCCGCCGATCGATCCCTCTTGTCCTTTGTGCGTACCAGCCTCACCCTGATCGGGATCGGGCTTGGGGTGGAGCAAATCGTCTGGGCCATTGTCCCTGGCAGTGGATATAGCGATGAATGGGCCTACGGCTTTAGCCTGGTGTTGATTGGCCTAGGCCTCTTCAACCTGGTGCTGGCCATCCGTGACTACCAGGGGGAAATGCAACGGCTACAGGCCCCGGTATATCGCTACACCCCCCGCTGGTCCCTAGGTGGCACCACTAGCCTGGTGGTGCTGGCGGTCGGCATCCTGGCATTTGTATGGCTAGGCTTGCAGGTGTGGGGATAAGCGATTTCAGGGTCTGATTGTCCGCTTCTACCAAAACAGCAACGTGATGACTAACCCCGACACCCCGACCAGCACAATGCCCGCTACCACGACCCGATTTAGTTGCCTCACCGACAACAGCAAATAATCCTGCCGTTCAATACTTTTAATCGCCAACCGATGCTGAACCAACGCAAACCCCAACAGCACCAGCCCTACCCCCACAAACCCCATGCCAATCAACGTGGCGGTTTCCCTCGTCATCACCGGGTCCATCTCTGGAAAGCGCCGCCGCAAACTGCGGAAAATTTGGTCAAAGGCAACCCCAAAACCCATCAAACTCAAGCACACCCCCACCCAGGCGTTGATGGTTCGTTCCGCTGCCGCTCGATTACGCTCCTTCGCCAATTCGTTGGTCGGGTTGAGGGGCCGCTGATTCTGAGGTACCGCATTGGTCATGGCCTACAAACTCCTTCTGTGCCGGTGATGGTGATTGGCGAAGCCGCCCCCGAGGGCTAGACCGGCCCTTGGAGACCCTCGCACCTCTGTTCGCCTTGAGAATAGCCCACTTTTCCCCATCTAAAACCTAAAACCCCTCCACCCCTCCACCCATTCACCCATCCCCTTCTCCATGACCCCACCCAACCCCGCCACCGAACTAGCCAAAGAACGTAACCGAGCCGCCGAAGAACGCACCCTGATGGCCTGGATTCGCACCTCCCTTGCTCTGATTGGCTTTGGCTTTGGGATTGACCGCATTGTGGCCGCCATTCATCAAGCCCTAGGCGATGCCGTCAACCCCCTGCGGCTGACCCGATTATTGGGCCTGTCCTTTGTGGCTTTGGGCACCTTTGCCATGCTGTTTGCTGCCCTCGATCACCAGCACCAACTCCGACGCATTCAACGCAACGACCTGGTTTACCAATCCCGCCATTCTCCCTCCCTGGTAGTGGCCTATATCCTCACGGGGCTAGGGGCAATCGCCTTCATAGGTATCCTGATCAGCCCCCTGATTACCTAAGACCGTGGACATGGCAGCACCAAGGGACTCGATGGGTCACTGCAGGTAGCTTACCTTTATTCAGCTTTCGGTAACCCAAGGACAATCTGGCTAGTGTTTTGGTCCGCGCTGCTTTCTTGGCGGAGCGCAGCCTGGATCTGGGTGGCCATACGGGCTGCAATTTGATAACTAAAACTAGGCGACAGGGGGATGGCCTCCCCGGTGGCAGCGGGACTTGACCCTAGCTCTGGGTCTTGCCCATGGGCCAAGGGGCAATCACAGTCCAGGTACAAGGTCACAATGTCCGGGGCGGCGGTATCCAGGTAAATGTTGATCTGCTGGCTACCGGTTCCAAGGGCCGCATCGATCAGGATAATCAGCAATTGCTGCAGCCACTGGCCATCGGTTTGCACCATCACCGCTGGGTCCACAGCCGCCACGGTGAGCCGGCACTGGCGGTTCACGCACTTCATCTCGGTCAACTGCTGCACCGCCGCTAAAAGAGGCCCTAGCTGAACCGGTTGCCATTGGGGCCGAATCGCTCCGATTTCCAGTTTTGACACGCTAATCAAGGTATCCAGGTTACGCAGCACAGTCACCATGGCCTGGTTCGCCTGGGCAATAAACTCTCGCTCCTCGGCGGGGCTTTCGCACAGATCCTCAAGGATTAACTGATGCAGGCTAATAATCTGGTTGATCGGTGCCCGCAGTTCATGGGAGGCCGTACCTAAAAAAGCTGACTGGAACTGGACTTGCTGACGGAGGCGATCGCAGGTCAGTTGCAGCGCCTCAATTTCGTCATGGGTAGGACCGCAGGGTTGATTCATGGAGGGTTTCAAGATGCATCAGTCCTAGCTTAAAGCCTTCCTGGGTATTCTCCGGGTCGGGGGGTAGACCCAGGCCGCCGACCCAGGGTTATGGAACGGCGGCGTCTAGGGTAATCGACCCCTGGCGCAACACCTGCCATCCCTGGCCAGTCCAAGCGGCAACAGTGGAAGGCTGCCCAGAGCCTTGGCGGTGATCGGCGGCGGGCGGCGGGCTCCCAATCCATCGGGCATACAATTCCTCCAGGGCCGCCTCGGTCAGGGTGATGACGGCCGGGAATTGCGCCTGGATGGCGGCCATGGTTTCTAGGGGGGGCTGGCCCGATCGATTCACACTGGTGGTGGCCAGAGGGCCCGTATGGGCCAGCAGGTAGCGCGCCAGGGGATGGGCAGGCACACGAATGCCCAGGGTGCCGGTACGCTCTGGGTTCATGGCGGCGGGCAGGCGATCGCTAGCGGGCAGTACCAGGGTCAGGGCACCCGGCCAGTAGCGCTCGGCCAGGGCGGTCCAGGCCGCTAGTTCACCCTCGGTACCGGTCACGTAGGGGAGTAAATCCTGCAGGCTAGCCGCCATCAGAATCAGGGGTTTGGTCTGACTACGCTGCTTGAGTTGGTAAATGCGATCGCCGGCCTCGGGGCGAGTGGCCAGGGCCGGCACCGTATCCGTGGGAAAACTGACCAACTCACCGGCTTGCACAGCGGCGAGGAATTCTGCTAAGGCAACCTGGGGCATAGGGACAGAGGGGTAGGGAGGGAAAGGCAAGGGGCAATGCCCCACAAACCAGCATAAAGGGTTGGCCCTAAACCCCTACCGCCAAATTACAGAACCTGTCCTCGGCCTAGAACTAGCTTCCTCAGGCACTGTCCTGGGTTACGGGCCAGCATTGTAGTGCTGTCAGCAAATCGGTTCAGTCATTTCAGAGGGATAAACCGCTGGCGGGGTAAGCCTCCTATTCAGCCTTCTTCCGTCTTTTGCGATAAACCGTACTGGTTCCGGGTAAGACCCACCCTCAGCAGGGTTGCGTAAACCACCCACAATGGAAACTGTTGTTCACTGGCCGACCCAAACCCATGATCCCCATTCACGACCACGTCGAAACCGCCGAAACTCTGAACGCCCAAGGCTGTACCCTGTGCGAACGGGGGGAATTTAAGCAGGCCCTAGCCATCTTTGACCAAGCCATCGCCCTCGACGGCACCCACTGCACCGCCTGGAGCAACCGGGGAAATGCCCTCTGTGGGTTAAATCGCTACGCCGAGGCCCTGGCCGCCTATGACCGTGCGATCGCCCTCAACCCCCAGTATCACCAAGCCTGGTTTAACCGGGGCAAACTGTTAGCGGAGATGGGCGCCTACGGCAACGCCATCGAGTCCTATAACCGGGCCATTGCCCTACAAGACGACCCCCGCTACATCCACGCTCGGGAAGCCATTTGGCTGAACAAGCAGTTGATTGCGACCGCCTAAACCAACCCCAGGGCCACGGTTGGGGAGGAATAGCGCTGCCCAGATCCTCCCCAGCCCTGCGGGGACCTAGAACATCGATACAGAAACCCGATTTCTGAAGCGCCGCTCTAAGCACCTGACGGACAGTCTGGCCGAGCAACCGGGTTTCTAGCCCCACCGTATCGATGCCCTAGACCCAAGCGATACAATACCCCCAGCGATTCTTGCAAACCATGGGGCGTACACCAACCCTCACCTACGACCGCGGTACCCTGATTCTCCATCCGCCCCCCCAGGGTAAAAGCTGGGTAGATCTGGCCCACTGGGATGACCGCATCGAGAAATTTCGCATTCCAGCCCATCAGTATCGTCTACTGGTCGAAAATCTACGGGCCGATCAGGTCACCTTCCACGATCAAGCCCAGACCTTTCAACCGCTTGATTTAACCCCCAAACTGACGATGGATCCCTACCCCCACCAGCGGGAGGCACTGCAAGCCTGGATACACCATCGCTGGCAAGGGGTGGTCGTACTGCCCACCGCGGCGGGTAAGACCTATCTGGCCCAACTGGCCATGCAAACGACTCCCCGCAGTACCCTGATCACCGTACCCACTCTGGATCTCATGCACCAGTGGTACGCCCACCTGGAGGCGGCCTTCCCCGATGTGGAGGTGGGGTTGTTGGGGGGCGGGTCTAAGGACCGTACCCCGATTCTGGTGGCCACCTACGACAGCGCGGCCATCCATGCCGAAAGCCTGGGCAACCAATACGCGCTGCTGATCTGCGACGAGTGTCACCACCTGCCCAGTGACTTTAATCGGGTCATTGCCGAATACTCCATTGCTCCCTACCGCCTGGGGTTAACCGCTACCCCCGATCGCGCCGATGGCCGCCATGGGGACCTCACCCACCTACTGGGACCGGTGGTCTATCAACGCTCCGCCGCTGATCTGTGCGGCGATGCCCTCGCCCCCTTTCAGATTGTGCCAATTAAAGTCAAGCTGTCGAACCAGGAGCGCACCCGCTACGACCAGCTGATTGCCCAGCGCAACTGCTTTTTGCAGGAGGCCAACATCTGGCTCAGTTCTGCCCAGGGCTGGCAGCAGTTTGTGCGAGCCAGTGCCCAGTCCCAGGCGGGACGGCGAGCCATGCTAGCCCATCGGGAAGCGAAAGCCATTGCCCTGGGTACCGCCGGTAAACTGCGGGTCCTGGAGGATCTCCTAGCCCAGCATTATCCCGATCGCACCCTGATCTTCACCAACGACAATGCCACCGTCTACCGTATTTCCGAAACCTTCCTCATCCCTGCCATTACCCACCAAACCCCTGTCAAGGAACGCCATGGGATTCTGCAATCCTTCCGCAGCGGCGAGTATCCAGCCCTGGTGGTAAGCCACGTCCTCAACGAAGGGGTGGATGTGCCCGAAGCCCGCATCGCCATTTTGCTCTCGGGAACCGGCTCGACCCGCGAGTATGTGCAACGGCTGGGCCGGATTCTGCGGAAGGGCAAGGGCGATAAGCAGGCGATCCTGTACGAGGTAGTGGCCGAAGAAACCACGGAGGAGGGAATTTCCAACCGCCGCCGCCTGGCGACCCAACCCCAGCGCCCCCGCCAATTGGAGGTGGTACCGGTGAAGCCGGTTTACGAGGCCCCGACCATTGCCCTACCCAAGGTAGCGGAATCAGAACCAGCACGATCCTATCCGGACTCCCCAGCGCCCGAAGCCTAGGGTGTCGGCAAATCCCGATCGCTAGCCAAAGTCGATACGCCAAATACCAGCAGCTGCATCGGCCAGATGCTTCTGCCGTATGTCGATTTTTTGCTCGTCCCAAGTATCGTAGCGTTCGGCAATGGCTCGAGTAATCTGGAAGTCGCTGCGCCGGTAAACGGCTCGTTTGGTTGTATAGTTGTCATTGCCCAAATCTCGATTGCGGGCAGTTTCTAAGGGGGTCATGTTGCCCAGGCGGTAGATGAGCCGATTCTGTTTGGTTTCTTCGATATAGGCCCAAGCTTCGGAGGGGTGCTCGGGCAGGATATGTTCTAGGTTGTAGGTGACGCTCTCAAAATCAAAGTCTTGCCCGGATCGCTGCTTTTCAAGAGCAAACAGGATGTAGCGGACAATCTTTTTGTTGCGGCTGTTGGTGGTGCGGAGCTCCTTTTCAGCAAAGGCTCCTTTAAACGATTGATCGTCGGGGTAGACTCGCTGCAAGGCTTCTCGTACTTGGGGGTAGCTGGTGTAAATGCCGTCAGAGACCTTCCGGGCAACTTCGTTGTAGAGGGTTTCTTGTTCGTGGGTGGGCAGGTTGCAGATGACGTTGTACCGCAGGGAGATTACGGCTATGGCCCTTAGAATGCGGGTAAAAGACGGTCGCTCCGACTGAAAGAACCGCTGGTAGCAGGCCAGCAGCATGGCCAGGGGTTGGCGGACCCCAAACATCATGAGTTGATCGAGGGCTTCACGCTCGTCGGGTTGCCAGCGTTGGTCTTGGGCATCTCGGAGAGCAACGTAGATGTCGGCGTAGTAATCGAGATCGCGCACCAGGGCAAACGCCCCCTCGCGGCTGATGATGTTACGGCGAATAGCTTTGAACAGATCAGTCTTGCGCACAAGCTTGTGGCGGCTGTTCCAAAATATCCGTAGAAACTCAGGAAAGCTTTCACTGCCCAAGAGGCCCACAATCCGTTCCCAGCGGTCCTCCAGGGCCTGAATTTCGCGTTCGTGGACTTCGCCAGCACTGATTAGGGAGAACAGGTAGTTCTTCAGCAGATCGGTGGAAGAAAGGCGCACACCTCGAGCATTGAGGGTTTCAAAGACCTTGAAGGCATTGAGTTCGTCGGTAACGGTGATGACGGTGAAGAACAACTTGTCCACCAGGGTATCGATAAAAGCGGCAAAGAGCTTACCGCTATCGGCCTGGGCACCAAAACGACTCTTAAGATGGTCTTTCAACCAGTTGAAAGCTTTGCGGAGCTGGTGCTCAGAAAGGTTGAGGCCTCGTTGGGGCAGGCGCTCAAGGGGCACCAGGTAGGTCTGGTAGAAGCGATTATTGTGGCGATTGAGGGATAGCTTAGACTGAGGCAAGAGACTAACTGGATCCACAAAGCCGATGTAGCTGTTTTGGAGCTGGTCTTTGCGACGGCGGTTATCGTCAGCATCTAGCCCCGCCACTACCAGATCGTTCAGGTACGATAGGCCCGCCAACACCAAGATGCTGAGGGTGGTGAGGCGCTGCTGCCCGTCGATGATGTCAAAACGCTTGCTGTCGGAGGATTGCAGCACCAGGTAGCCCATGTAGTGGGCGGGTTCACCGTCGGCTTCAAACAGGGCGGTAATGTCTTGCCAGAGGTCGTCCCATTCGTCTTCACCCCAGGAGTAGTCACGCTGGAAAGGGGGCACATGATAGGTGAGCCCGTTACCGAGGAGTTGCCGCAAGGTGGCGTTGGTGGTGTTGAAGTTGAGGGTGGCCATGGCTCTATTATGGCGGCTATCTCAAACCGGGGATGGGCTTGAGGGTCTGACTAAGACTTTGGATGGCTGGCCCGAACGCCATCATCCTCATCGACTTCACCCAGGCTGTGCTGTTTTGCCAGCGGTCTTTCTCCCTTAATCCTCAGCCCAGAAGTAGGCGCACTCAGACAAAATGCACAGGTTAGAACACCCCTGGCCTTGGAGGGTGGTAACAGTAGAATTCGTCGCGTTGAAGCTTAGGCTCACCATGACAGGCCTGTGCTCAGATCGAGCAAATTCTTAAATCTTTTTGAGAGTGTAGCGGTCCCTACGACGGGGATCGGGCGCGGATTCTTTAATGAAAGGTAGCTATGAAAGCTGACATTTGGCCTCTGGACGACTGAGTTGGGGCGCCACAGCAAGTTGCTCCAAATTGTTTGGAGTAGCGCCTTAGACCTTTTCCTCGCTTCACACGGTTCTATGGTGGTTTCTCCATGGTGATTTCACGGGAAACAACGGTTAAGGGATGGATGACTGCTGAATCTCAGGGGGAACATCCCTACGAAGACTTGAAGAATTTTCAGCGGCTGATTGACCATTTAACCGCCGATGGTCGGCTGGCTCGTCAGGATGAGGATGCCATCAGGGCCGCCCTAGTGGAAGGATCGGCTTACTCCTCTGAAAAATGCGGTCTATTTCGTCAACTGCAGGAGCGAGTCTGGCGGGCTGAACTGCATTTGGAGCCCTGGTAGCCCCCTTCCTTGGCCCTCGGGGTTGGAGTCCCTAGGACTGGCATAGGTAATGACTGAGACCGCAGGCAGGTCGGGGCTAGAACCATTGACTACCCTGACGATTGCTGCGATAGTTGTGCGTAATTCTTGGGTATCAGCCTGATCTAGGGGCAGGATGGGGATGTCTGCGGGCCAGTCCCCCCTGTTGACCAGATCTGGGGTATTCCTCGCAGTTAGAGTCCCTTTGATTACCTCGACACGATGCCGTATTCATCCAGAATCTTCGTGGCCACCCTCCTGGTTTTGGGGAGTGCACAGATGGGTCTCAAAGCCCTGGCACTTCCTGGTTTTAGGGTTGTGGCCCAGACACCAACGACGTTTCCGGTGCCTGAAACAGTGCCGACGGGTACCACCCTATCGATTCAAAGCTCTCCTAACTTGGGCATCGCGACCCAGGCCCTGAAGCAGGGCTTTGAGTCGGCCTACGACGGTACCACCGTCGAGGTTGAGGTAACCAGTAGCGACGACGCCCTGCGGGCTTTACTAGCGGATCAGATTGATCTGGCGGCGATCGGGCGGCCCCTGACCGCGGCTGAAGCTAAGGAAGAATTGGTCACTGTGCCTTTGGAACGGGCCAAAATTGCTATTATCATCGGCCCAGAAAATCCCTTTATCGGCAACCTCACCTTTGACCAATTTGCCCGAATGTTTCGGGGTGAAATCACCGACTGGTCTGAGGTGGGCGGCCCACCGGGACCGATTCGGTTTGTCGATCGCCCGGAAAACAGCGATGTTCGTCGCTCCTTGAGCCAGTACGAGGTATTCCGTAACGCTCCCTTTCAGACGGGCGCCACCGCTGACCCGGTAGCTGAAGATGACACCGCTACGGTGATCGCGGCCCTGGGTCGAGATGGCATTAGCTACGCCATTGCGCCCCAGGTGCTAGGGCAGAGCGGGGTCAAAATTGTCCCCATGCACCAAACCCTGCCCGACGACCCGCGCTATCCCTATTCCCAGCCTCGGTTCTTTGTCTTTAAGGGATCCCCTAGCCCGGCAGTCGCGGCCTTTTTGGGCTACGCCACCTCTGCCCAGGGAGTAGCAGCCCTGGCCACCGACCAACCGGTTGAGGTTCCTGCGATCGCAGCGACACCGGCCACCCCAGCCCCGACGCCCACAGCCGCTCCCCCACCGGCGGAACCCGTGGCCCCCACGGCCGCCGAAGGACGAGGCGGGTTGGGTTGGTGGTGGTTATTCCCCCTAGCCGGCCTAGCTGGCCTGGTCTGGGCTT